>RFPJ01000024.1 GCA_009926145.1 Bacteroidota bacterium | reverse complement strand
TTATTAAATCGAACACAGCAATTAAATAATTCAAGAGAAAAATTCTAATACTATGGAAATTCAATCTCGTAGCTATATCGAAAGCATTCCTACTGTGGAAGCGAATTTTATGCAAAAGGTTTACCTATGGATGACTTTTGCTCTGAGCTTAACAGGTTTTGTAGCTTATCGTACCGTACAATCCGATGCGCTTATGCAATTGATCTTTAGTTCTTCCTTTGGTTTCATTGGATTGATTATAGCCGAGTTAGCCATTGTTTTTTGGATTTCTTCGGCTATTCAAAGAATCTCATCAAACATGGCCATAGGTTTGTTTTTGCTGTACTCCGTACTGAATGGATTAACCCTATCCATTCTACTGATTGCTTATACCGGGGCATCAGTGGCATCAACCTTCTTCATCACGGCAGGTATGTTTGGCGCGATGAGCGTATATGGTTATACGACTAAACAAGATTTATCCAGTTGGGGAAATCTTCTATTTATGGCTCTCATAGGTTTAATAATCGCGAGCGTATTTAATATCTTTCTTCAAAGTACAGCCATGTATTGGCTCATTAGCTATGCGGGTGTGTTAATCTTTGTTGGTCTTACGGCTTATGACACCCAGAAAATTAAAAATTTAGCAGCCCAAGTTATTTTGGAATCTGAAGAGGGTAGAAAAGTGGCCATTTTGGGAGCTTTGACGCTCTATTTGGACTTTATTAATATGTTTATATTCATGCTACGAATTTTGGGGAATAGACGATAATTTTGACTAATAAATCTCTTTTTACCCCTATAACACCTGGAGATAAATCAGCCAAAAAAGGATTTTGGGATCGTCTTGGCATAGGGCTATCAACGGTATGTGCTATTCACTGTTTGCTTGTTCCTGTTTTGGTGTCTTTAATACCTCTTTGGCCTGCTTTCGAACATGTGCATGACTACACCCACTTGGTTTTTTTCCTTGCCATTGCTCCTACGGTAGTGCTATCCTTAAGAAGACTTCATGCCAATACTTCGGTGACCATCTATTTGTTTTCCGGTACGGCCATCATATTTGCAGCTTGGTTCTTCAATCCTTACCTAGGTGAATACGGAGAAGCTGGTATTACACTCTTAGGTAGTTTGATGTTAATTAGGGGCCACTGGGTTAATTATCGCTCAAAAACTCAATGTTAGGCTAGTGAGATTACTAGCTAGTTTGTGGCCCACTTTTAATTAGACTCGTACTTTTTGGTCAAACTCGAGACTAAATTCTCTAGTTCATGGCCAAAGTGAGTTTCTATAGCTTTTGCAAAGCTATTTTTGGGTTGAAGTAGGTGGAGAATCATATGAGCGCTTTTAATGGCTACTCCCCATGAGAGGCTCACGCCCGAACCACCATAGCCATAACTATGGAGAATGGGTAGGGATCCTTTTGAATCAAGTTCTAATTTTGCCTTGGACTGGGGCCCCAAATACCTATAACCCGTTTTCATTTCAATAATAGCCTCTTCACTCAGCTCGACATTGCTACTGTTTGCGAGCACCTCTTGATTGAGGCGAAATATCTGCCAAAATGGATCCTCTAAGGCATCTCCGGTTGAATAGTTGCTAGGCTCGTCGCCCATCCATTGTTGCCTTAGCCATCTACCTGCAATGCGACTTCCTCCCAGCACTAACTCTCCCGATCTAGGGTAACAATACACGTCTTGGGCAAGACCATCTTTCGTGCTATAGGCGTGTTTAGGCGGGTTGAAATTATATGAAAATACCTTCCCTTCCGGATTTACTGGTTGCTTAGAGGTTTTTGCGATGACCAAATCTCCTCTAAGTAGGTAGAGTTCATGGTTATTTTGTATTTCAAAGCCACATCCTGTTGCCATAACCACGGCGGCATAATCATTACTGGAAAACCTATCTGTAATGTTTTGCAAGTCCAAATCCTCAACGGTGACAGAAATGTCTAGTTCAAAGCAACATTTTTGCAAAAGGGAGGCATATGTTGGCCAATTGGTAAAGTACATGTCCATAGACCAAGCCCTTGAAACTGGAAAATCCGGATGCTTAGGCACGAATTTTTCATCAGTTGAATGGTGCAATTCGAAGCCATTCATCCATGGGGCATAAGCTGGGGGAGTGGGTGTTTGGTCGGTAAATACCTCATAATGTTTTTGTTGAACAATCCCAGGGGCATGTGCTCTCAACAAGCGTTGGAATATATTTTTTGATGGAAGAAATAATTTTTTCAGGTCTAACCCATGAATGGAATGAGGTAGGATAGAAGCCGCGGGATATTGACTGGCAAAAAAGGGATTTTTTGTTTCGGATTGAATGGATTCCTTGGTGAAAATTTGAACCCGAAAATTCATCAGACCTAAGGCAATAGCGGTGCTAAGTCCAACAACTCCTGAACCTATAACTGCAATTTTTTTCCCACTCATATAAAAATTTACCTTATTTTAGGTTTTTGGCTGCGGCCTTATGCCATACAAATGTGACGCAAGGTACGGCCCCTCACACTCAGAAATTAACGCACTCATCACTTATCGAAAATCTCATGCCTGAAATTACGTTACCAGATGTAGAAATCAATCTATTTACTCCAAAAAATCCAACTACAGCGAAAATTGTAGAGAATTATGTTTGTACGGAGGAGTCTAGCCCAAATGTTATCAGCATATAACCATTGATCTCGAGGGTTCGGGGCTCGAAGGAGTGTTCAGATCAGGTCAATCGATTGGTATTTTGCCTCCAGGTGAAAATGAAAAAGGAAAACCCCACAAGCTACGATTGTATTCGGTGTCCTCGCCATCGAAAGGGGAAGGTGGAAATCCAAATTACGTTTCCACCACTGTAAAACGAGCAAACGAGGAGGTTGATGGGGTCTTTTATACCGGTATTTGCTCGAATTATTTGTCTAACCTTAAGCCAGGGGATGAACTTTCTATCACGGGTCCTAGTGGTAAACGGTATCTACTTCCATCCAATGCCGATGAGTTTAACTATGTGTTTTTTGCCACTGGTACAGGGGTCGCTCCTTTTAGAGGAATGATCATGGAACTCATAGAAGCGGGCCACAAAGGTCAGATTGTACTCATTTTTGGTTGTCCCTACAGAACGGATTTATTGTACAAAAGTTATTTTGAGAGCCTTGAAAAGGAGCATGATAATGTTCACTATATTAAAATGATTTCTCGCGAAGATCGGCGTTCTGATGGATCTAAAAAGTATGTTCAGACCGCGATTGAAGATTATGATGAGTTGTTAGCTCCAATTTTAGCGTCCGATAATACCTTGGTTTATTTGTGTGGTATGAAAGGAATGCAAACGGGTATTTATGAGCAACTAGCCAAAAAAGGTTATACCGATTATCTAACCGCCAAAGGTGAAGCCGCCGAAAAAGATCCAAGCGAATGGACTTGGGAAGATCTCAAAACATCGGTAAAGCCCTCGGATAGAACCTTCGAAGAGGTCTACTAGGCTTTTGGTCCCCTTAGGATTGACTGACTCCGCCCGATACGATTAACCGCATGGCTTGCGCAGGATCCATTGCTAATGGATGAACTCTGCTGGGTTCAACCAGAAAAAGATTACCCGAAAAATTATAGGAATGTGGGCAATAGACCGCCGTGAGCTTGTGTTCATTCGGACTGAAATTTTCCTGTGTTATGAAGCCTATTCGATAGGGGCCATCTTCGGATAATTGTACCAAAACAGGACGGTTAAATTTTTTCTTCTCGCCTACAAAGGCTTCGGTTAAATCTTTTAATGATTGATATATAATACTCACAAGAGGAGTTTTGGTGAGTATTTTTTCAATGAACTGAACAATGGGTTTGGTAAATGCGATTGAGAAGATTAGACCGATAAGTACCACAATGAAAAAGGATATCAGAAGGCTCAATCCTGGGATATTCTGTACCAAATCGATGGGTATCCACTGAGAGCTAAGTGTATTAAGCCAATCTAGAATGATGCCCGTTACAAAAATCGTGGCTCCTAGTGGAAAGATGATAAGTAGACCTCTTAGAAAATAAGTGATAAGTGCTTTCATGATTTTTTGATTTATATCGGGTGTGTTTGCCTGCTCTTAATATAGTTAAATGATTGTAGCTTCTATGCGGATTCGTGAATGTGTGTAATGGGTATTTTTTCTATCTTAAATAGATATTCAAAGTGCATAATAAGCACTATAATGGCACCTAATTTTCACAACTCATTCGAATGACCACCAAAACATCCGCACGAATACGACAAGATTTTTTAGATTTTTTTGAACAAAAAGGACATGTGATTGTATCAAGTTCACCGGTTGTACCCACTGATGACCCTACTTTGCTGTTTACAAATGCAGGAATGAATCAGTTTAAACCTATCTTTCTAGGCGAAGAAAATAGCTTGGTTGTTGATGGCAAGTCATGGTTGAGAGCAGCCAATACGCAAAAGTGTATACGGGTTAGTGGGAAGCATAACGATTTAGAAGAAGTAGGTCATGATACCTATCATCATACCCTTTTTGAAATGTTGGGTAACTGGTCGTTTGGAGATTACTTCAAAAAGGACGCCATTGCATGGGCTTGGGAATTACTTGTGAGCCAGTGGGGATTAGATCCCTCTAGATTATACGCAACCGTATTTGGCGGGGATGAACAAGATGGCCTTCCGGTAGATCAAGAAGCTATCGAATTATGGAAGAGTGAAACGAATATTTCGCATGACCATATTTTAGAATGTGGAAAGAAAGATAATTTTTGGGAAATGGGAGAAACCGGTCCCTGTGGGCCATGTTCTGAAATCCATATTGACTTACGACCCGATGAAGAGCGTGAAAAGCAACCGGGTGCTGAACTTGTGAATCAAGATGACCCACGAGTAATGGAAATTTGGAATCTGGTTTTTATACAATTTAACCGACTCAAGTCAGGTGAGTTGCAAAGTCTGCCCGCCAAGCATGTGGATACTGGGATGGGTTTTGAGAGGATTTGCGCCGTTTTACAGGCAAAAGCTTCCAATTACGATTCCGATGTCTTCACCCCATTAATGAAGGCCATTAGTAAACGAGCAGGGGTTAGCTATGGTAAAGATGAGTACACAGACATAGCCGTAAGAGTGATTGCAGATCATATTCGGGCTGTAGCCTTCAGCATTGCCGATGGTGCTTCTCCCGGTAATGATGGGCGAGGATATGTGGTACGTAGAATTTTACGGCGTGCTATTCGCTATGCTTGGGATCGCTTGCAAATTAAGGAGCCTTTTTTATATGACTTGGTTGAGGTCCTTGGAAAGCAGTTTCAAGATGTTTTCCCCGAATTATTGGCTCAGCAGGCCTATGTGGAAAAGGTTATTCAATCCGAGGAGAAAAGTTTTATTCGCACCTTGGGTCAAGGTATAGAGCTTTTTGAAGAAATGACGGAAAATGTAGATACCCTATCCGGAGAGGATGCCTTCAAATTGCATGATACCTACGGCTTTCCCATCGATTTAACCCAATTAATGGCTCGTGAAAAAGGCCTAGGGGTCGATGAAAAGGGTTTTGAAGCGCTAATGCAGCAGCAAAAAGATCGTGCGCGTGCTGCTGGGTCTTTTTCAGTTGATCATGGAGATAAGCAGGAGTGGATTTGGATTAATGATGCTCAGCAAAGCTCAGAATTCGTTGGCTATGATCGTTTAGAATCGGAATCTCAGATCTTGGCGTACAGAAAGGTGCAAGAAGGCGTTCAAGTATTGCTGGATAGCACACCATTTTATGCCGAAAGTGGGGGGCAGGTAAGCGACCGTGGTGTTTTGATGCAAAATGATCAAGCTTTTGAAGTGAAGGCTGTGCAGAAAATTCCCCAAGGTTCGGTGCACACCCTTGATGCTTTGCCAGAAATTGACCAGCCTATAGTGGCAAAAGTACACTCAGGTATACGAGCAGCAACCTGTTCGAATCATACGGCCACACATTTGTTACAAGCGGCCCTAACGCAGGTATTGGGCTCCCATGTGGCGCAGAAAGGGTCTTTAGTGGACGATCATCACCTAAGGTTTGACTTCACTCATTTTGAAGCCATGACTAAAGAAGAGATTCATCAGGTTGAGCGTATAGTAAATGAGCGTATTAGAACTAATATCGCCTTAGATGAAGTGCGTGACTGCCCGATTGAAGAGGCAAAGAATTTAGGCGCTAGAATGTTATTTGGAGAGAAGTATGGCGAACGGGTTCGAGTGATTAGCTTCGATCGGTCATTCTCAATGGAGTTATGTGGCGGTACCCATGTATCTCATACAGGTGAAATTGGTTTCTTTAAGATTGTTCATGAAAGTTCGGTTGCAGCAGGTATCCGTCGTATTGAGGCATTGACTGGTAAGGAAGCGGAACACTGGGTAAGTAGGCAGCAGCAAGTATTGGATAAGGTGGGGGAAACCTTGGGTCAGAGTGATCAGATTGTAGAGCATATCGAGCGTCTTCAAAAAGAAAAGAAACAGTTAGAAAAGCAGCTAGAACATCTTGTTGAACTTCAAGCCGATAGTGAATTGGCAGCTCTTATCGAGCGTTCCAAGCTTTTAGATAATGGTGTGAATTGGATTTCAGGAGCCTTAAAAGAGTATCAAATGGATACCCTTAAAGATATGGGCTATAAAATTTTAAATAAATTACCTAACAATACAGTTACTACTTTGTTTTCGCATGATAAATCTACTGGTAAAGTATTTATAATGGCGGCAGTTACATCGGATTTGATTGGTAAAGGGTTAAAAGCAGGAAGCATAGTTGGGCAATTAGGTAAGCTAGTGGGCGGCGGCGGTGGAGGCCAGCCAAGTTTAGCAACGGCGGGTGGTTCTAAGCCGGAAGAAATAGAGCATGCACTTGAGGCTGCTAAACAATTGATTTCAGACCATTCGATGGCTTAAGTTTCTATTGCGTAATTGTTCCGCATACTAATGGGAAAATTCGGTATATTACCGCACTAAAAAATTTATTGAACATCTACCCACGACCGTAAAACCAAAAAGCATGGCTAAGAAAGCAAAATCAGATATTTCTTTTGCCCCTACGGGAATGCAAAGCCCGGAAAAAGGAGGGGTTCAAAAAGGGGTTGATCTACCACCAGCAACGAAGAAAAAACATAAGAGTCTTGGATTAAGTAATGACCAAGTTGCCGATATGTACGCTCAAATGTATTTACAGAGACGATTTGAGGAACGTGCAATGCAGCAGTATCAAAAAGGTAAATTTGGTGGCTTTCTGCATCTTTACATAGGGCAGGAGGCCGTTTCAACCGGAACTGTATTTGCTTTGCAAAATGATGACGATATCATTACCGCGTATCGAGATCATGGCTGGGGATTGTGTAGGGGTATTACTCCCAAATCTGGTATGGCAGAACTTTTTGGTAAAGCCACGGGATGTTCTAAAGGGAAGGGTGGCTCTATGCACTTTGCCAACGTAAAAGAACATTTTTGGGGTGGTTACGGAATCGTTGGAGGTCATATACCTATTGCGAGTGGACTTGCTTTTGCCAACAAATACCAAGCAAATGGGCGCATTTCTACCTGTTTCTTTGGCGATGGTGCGGTTGATCAGGGGGCCCTTCATGAAACCCTTAACTTAGCTCAGCTTTGGAAGCTGCCCGCAATATTTGTAGTCGAAAACAACGGTTATTCGATGGGTACAGCAGCAAAACGTCATACCGTGGCTGAAATCGTGGATCGTGCAAAGGGTTACGGGATGAAGAGTGCGGTAATCAACGGAATGGACGTTTTTTCAGTCTATGAGAAAATGAAGGAGATTGCTGATGATGTTCGTGAGCATTCCGAACCATGGTTTGTGGAAATTCGTACCTACAGGTATCGAGGGCATTCGATGTCTGATCCTCAGAAATACCGAACCAAGGAAGAGCTCGAGGAGTATCAGAGCATTGATCCCATTGAACGATTAAAAGCTTATATCCTAAAAGAGGGTATTAGAAGCGAGGCCGACTTAAAAGCAGTAGAAGACGGAATAGAGCAAGAAGTTTTGGACGCGGTGACCTTTGCCGATGAGTCGCCATTCCCAGAAGATTCTGAGCTATATGAAGACATGTTCGTTGAAGAAAATCCATATTTCCACGTTTAAATTAGACTATCATGGCAGTATTACAATTTAGAGAAGCTATTAAGCACGCAATTGATGAAGAAATGTCTAGAGACGAGCGTGTATTCGTCATGGGTGAAGAAGTTGCTGAATACAATGGTGCTTATAAAGTAACCGAAGGCTTGCTAGACAAATATGGTTACAAACGAGTGATAGATACCCCAATTTCTGAGTTGGGCTTCGCGGGATTAGGTGTGGGTGCTGCAATGAATGGTTTACGACCAATTGTAGAATTTATGACCTTCAATTTTGCGGTATTAGCGGCAGATCAAATCATTAACCATGCTACGAAGGTTAAGTATATGACAGGCGGTCAGGCCGATTGTCCTGTGGTATTTCGAGGACCAAATGCATCGGCTGGGCAATTAGGGGCCACACATTCGGTGGCTTATGACTCTATGTATGCTCAATTTCCAGGTCTCAAAGTTATTTACGTATCGGAACCTAACGATGCGAAAGGTTTAATGAAGTCTGCTATTCGTGATGACAACCCCGTACTTTTTATGGAGTCAGAACAAATGTATGGACTTAAGGGTGAAGTGTCCGATGAGCAAGATTTTATTATTCCTATTGGAAAGGGTAAAATTAAACGAGAAGGCTCCGATGTAACCCTAGTTGCTCATGGGAAAATGTATCATATCGCTGTAAAGGCTGCAGAAGAGCTTGCGAAAGAAGGAATTGAGTGTGAGATAATTGATCCTAGAACGGTTAAACCACTCGATGTAGAGCTCATTCTTAATTCAGTGAAAAAAACCAACCGTTGTATTGTTGTTGATGAAGCACATCCTTTTGCTGGTTTTGCTGCTGAGGTTGGGTTTTTAATTCAAAGAGAAGCGTTTGATTACCTTGATGCACCCGTTTTGCGTGTTACCTTACCTGACGTAAATGCTCCGTTTTCGAAATCGTTGTTTGACCTCTGGTTACCAGGACCAAAACAGATTATAGACGCAGTAAAACAGGTTACTTATAAATAATAACTTTGCTAATAACTAAGCTATGGCCATTAAAATTGAAATGCCGAAACTCAGCGATACCATGGAAGAGGGGGTTATCGCTAAATGGAATGTGAAAGAAGGCGACACCGTTTCTGCTGGTGATATTATAGCAGAAGTAGAGACCGACAAAGCTACTATGGATGTAGAGGTTTTTGATGGTGGAACTATTTTAAAAATTGTACCAGGAGAGGGCGACGCTGTTCCATTAGGTGGATTAATAGCAATAATTGGTGATGCTGGTGAGGATATATCGTCTTTGCTAGATTCAGATGGTGGTGCTACTTCAGACCCCTCAGCTTCTACTGAGTCTTCCAAGGAAGTTGAGCAAACAGAAACAACGGTTTCAGCTACCCAATTGCCTACGGCAGCAAATGACTCTACTTCAAGTGATGGAAGAATCAAAGCCAGTCCCTTGGCTAAAAAAATTGCCGAAGAAAAGGGA
Organism: Bacteroidota bacterium; assembly: GCA_009926145.1. Classification (GTDB taxonomy): domain Bacteria; phylum Bacteroidota; class Rhodothermia; order Balneolales; family Balneolaceae; genus UBA1275. The sequence goes on along the minus strand of RFPJ01000024.1, from coordinate 4,378 downwards.
ATCGATCTTCAATCGGTGGCTGGGTCTGGACCAGAAGGAAGAATTGTGAAAAAGGATGTTGAGAATGCCTCAAATTCTACAGCTACAAGTTTAACCCGTCCTGGTGCTCCGGCTAGCACTCCTGTATCAACTCCAAGCTTCAGCTCTCTAGAGTCTAGAGAAGTTAAAGTATCTCAAATGCGTAAAGTGATTGCTAAGCGATTGTCTGAAAGTAAATTTAGCAATCCACACTTCTACGAAACTATCGATATTGATATGAAAGCAGCGGTTGAAGCCCGAACGCTTTTAAAAGAAAAACTCGATGTTAAGGTGAGTTTTAATGATATAGTTGTGAAAGCCTCTGCTATCGCCTTAAGTAGACACCAAGCTATTAATAGTTCTTGGATGGGAGATGTCATTGTTGAGCATGGTGACGTACATATTGCTGTTGCTGTTGCTATTGACGAAGGCTTAATGACTCCCGTGATTCGTCATGTGGATAAAAAAGGACTCTTAGATATCTCCAGTGAAACCCGTGAATTAGCAGGTTTAGCTAGAGATCGAAAACTTACGCCTGAGCAAATGGAAGGAAGTACGTTCACCATTAGTAACTTAGGAATGTTTGGTATAGAAGAATTCACTGCCATTATCAATCCACCAAACGCGTGTATATTAGCCGTTGGTGCCATTCGAGACGTCCCTGTAATTGAAAATGGGGCAGTTGTTCCAGGTAAACGTATGAAGGTTACTCTCTCGAGTGATCATAGAATTGTGGACGGTGCCAAGGCAGCTGAATTTTTGAATACCCTACGTACGTTGATTGAGAATCCCTTATCAATGCTGCTCTAAGGATTACAATTTATTTTTTGCCTATGCTTAAAGGAGTTATTTTAGCGGGTGGTACAGGTTCACGTTTGTATCCATTAACAAAGGTGACAAATAAGCATTTGTTGCCCGTAGGCAACAAGCCGATGATTTTCCATCCTATTGATAAACTCCGAGAAATAGGTGTTAAAGATATACTCATTGTCACCGGTACCGAACATATGGGAGATGTAGTGAACCTATTGGGTTCAGGCGCCGAATATCAGTGTAGATTTACGTACAAAGTGCAGGATCAAGCAGGTGGGATTGCTCAAGCTTTAGGTTTGGCTGAGAATTTTGCTGGAAATGATCCTATAGTCGTTATTCTAGGTGATAACATCTTTCAAGATGGTTTGCATGGTGCCTCCGATGCCTATAGCGGTGAGGGTGCTATGATATTATTGAAAGAAGTAGATGATCCACAGCGTTATGGGGTGGCTACACTAGATGGCGACCGAGTGATCCACATTGAAGAAAAACCCCTAAATCCCAAAACAAACTTTGCGGTTACCGGTGTTTATTTTTATGACTCCAAGGTCTTTGAGTTTATACGTACGCTTAAGCCTTCTGATCGGGGTGAGCTAGAGATAACGGATGTTAATAATCACTATATCGCTACTGGACAAATGAAAAGTGCTCCACTCTCAGGGTGGTGGACCGATGCAGGCACACCTGATTCCTACCGTCTCGCGAATAAATTAGTTATGGAATAAATGAAAATAGCAATCTCCGGCTCTGAAGGACAACTTGGGTTAAGTTGGCAGCACTATTTGAAAGGAGATTTGGATGATACTGAGGCTAAATCGTCAACCATTCTTCCTGGCTATTATGAATCTAAAGTATACAACAGTTCAGATTCTGAAGCCATTTATTGGCTCCCTTTAAACCGAGCGCAATTTGATCTCTGTGTGCCAGAGAGTATTCAAACGACTCTGGATAGATTTCAACCAGATGTATTAATCAATACAGCTGCGTATACGAAAGTTGATCAAGCGGAGGACGAACAGGAATTAGCCTTTGAGTGTAATGCCAAGGGTGTTGCCGCATTAGGAAAGGCGTGTATGGAACGGGATATTCGGTTGGTACATTATTCAACGGACTATGTATTTCCTGGATTAGAAGAAGATGCACTTAAATACCCTTCAGGTTATCCAGAATCGGCACCAACTGACCCGGTCAATATCTATGGCGAAACCAAGTGGAAGGGCGAACAAGAATTACTTTCATTAGAGAGTAATGTTTTGATCCTTCGGGTTTCTTGGCTCTGCAGTGCCTATGGGAATAATTTCTTAAAAACTATTTTAAAAAGGGCCAAAAGTCATGGTCAATTAAAGGTAGTTAATGATCAAATAGGGGTTCCAACTTTTACGGAAGATGTCATTGAACAGACTCTTCAATTACTACAACTGAACGCGCAAGGAGTACTCCATTTAGGCTCAAAAGGTATAATAAGTTGGCATGATTTTGCGAAGGAAATACTCGAATTTGCGGATATAAATGTGCCTATAGAGGCGGTATCTAGTGATTTTTTCCCATCAAAAGCAGTAAGGCCAAAATTTTCTAAGTTGTCTACCTCGAAATTAGAAAACTTGGGGATCAAAGTTTGGCCTTGGCAAAGAGCTTGTAAACGCGTAGTATCTAGCTTAAAAGACATTTAATATGAATGTAGTTGAAACTAATTTAGAAGGTGTTAAGATACTAGCTCCCGAGGCATATGAAGATGAAAGGGGCTATTTTAAAGAAACCTATAGATGTTCTTGGTTAGAACGCCTTGGATGTACCCACGATTTTGTTCAAGATAATATCTCGCGGTCTTATCAGAATACCATTAGAGGTCTACATTATCAAAAGGAACAAGCTCAGGCTAAATTAATTCAATGTATTTATGGTGAAATTTTAGATGTTGCCGTAGATCTAAGAAAATCTTCACCTACCTTTGGGCAATATTTTTCGGCCGTTTTATCCGAGAAAAATCACAAACTATTGTATATTCCTGAAGGTTTTGCCCATGGCTTTTCGGTGCTATCCGATCAAGCCATCGTGCATTACAAATGCTCTAAATATTATGACAAGGCATCTGAGCGCGGTATCCGCTGGGATGATCCATTAATTCGAATTGATTGGCAGGTAAGCCGGCCTATTTTATCTAATAAAGATAGAAATCTACCATTATTTTCATCACTTAAAGCAGAAGATATATTTATATGAAACTCATCATCACGGGGGGAGCGGGATTTATAGGTTCAAATTTAATCCTGCACTTATTTGAAAAATATCCAAATTGGACCATTTACAACATCGATAAGCTAACCTACGCTTCGGATCGCAATTATCTTAATCCCATCAAGAACTCTGAACGATATCACTTCAAAAAGGTGGATTTAGTCGATCGAGTGGCGGTTCAGGAGGTGGTAAAGAGCTATCGTCCAGATGGTGTTATCCATTTAGCAGCTGAATCACACGTAGATAACTCAATTTCTGGGCCAGAACCATTTATTCAATCCAATGTGGTTGGAACGTTCAATATTTTAGAAGAATGTAGACAGCTATGGTTTCAGGAGCCGGAAGAATTTGCTCACGCACGATTTTTACATGTTTCTACGGATGAGGTGTATGGTGAATTGGAAGAGGATGGATACTTTACCGAAGAAACACCGTATGCTCCAAATTCACCTTATTCAGCATCGAAAGCGGGAAGTGATTTCATCGTACGTTCGTACTTTCAAACCTATGGTATGAATGTAGTGACCACCAATTGTTCCAATAATTATGGCCCTCATCAGCACGATGAGAAATTAATTCCCACTGTAATTCGAAGTGCAATGCAGTCTAAAAGTATTCCCATTTATGGTAAAGGTGAGAATGTTCGAGACTGGCTATTTGTGAAAGATCATTGCAGCGCTATTGAGACGGTGTTTACGGAAGGAAAAGCGGGTGAAACCTATAACATAGGTGGCAATAATGAGTGGAAAAATATCGACTTGGTATATAAAATTTGTGAGATCCTAAACAAAGTTGTAGCTAAAGGCCCCGATGGAGATTATAAAAACCTCATTACATTTGTTACCGATCGTTTAGGTCATGATTTTCGTTATGCCATAGATGCTTCAAAAATAAAGAGAGAATTAAACTGGGAGCCAAATCCAGATTTTGATGGAATGATTGAAGAAACGATTTTGTGGTATGTAAATAAATACAAATCCACACTAAAAATTGCAGAAAACGGATAAATGGCAGAGAAAAATTATTGGTTATGTAAGTCCGAACCCGATAACTACAGTATAGATGATTTAAAAAGAGATCAACGCACTCCATGGGATGGGGTTCGTAATTACGGCGCCAGAAATTATATGAGAGATCATATGCAACTGGGTGATTTATGTTTTTTTTATCACTCTAACCAAAATCCTCCAAGTATAGTAGGTATTATGGAGGTTTGTCGTGAGGCGTATCCTGATGCTTTACAATTCGATCCAGAGTCTAAATATTTTGATGAGAAGAGCTCTGAATCTGACCCAAGATGGATAAATGTGGA
>RFPJ01000230.1 GCA_009926145.1 Bacteroidota bacterium | reverse complement strand
GCACCGTATAGAGGAGATGATCACGCAAGGTGCATCAATTATAGATGTTGGTGGTGAATCTACTCGACCCTATGCCCCCATTGTTTCCACAGAAGAAGAATTATCTCGCGTTTTGCCGATTCTAAAAGAAGCGATTCCTCGCTTTGGTACGGATGTTTTGTTCTCTATTGATACCACAAAATACGATGTTGCCTTACAAGCACTAGATTTAGGGGTGCATATCATTAATGATGTGAGTGGGCTTCAAAAAGCGCCCAAAATGGCCGATTTAGCGGCTTCTTATAAGGCTGCTTATTTGGTGATGCATTCTCAAGGTAGCCCTCAAGATATGCAGAATAATCCCCACTACGAACATGCGGTACGTGACATTGTAGACTTTTTAGTCCAACAAACGGCTTATTTGCAGCAAAAAGGAATTGAATACATTATGGTTGATCCGGGTATTGGGTTTGGAAAAACCTTGGATCACAATCTTCAAATTATTGCTCAGCTTGATAAAGTGGTAGACCTTGGTTTTCCCGTACTCTTAGGTGCTTCTCGTAAATCTATGTTTGCTCAGTTATTAGACAATCGGCCGGTCGAGGGTCGTTTAGCGGGAACCTTAGCCGCACATTATCATGCATTGTTGAAAGGAGTGCGTATATTGCGCGTACATGATGTGCAGGAAGCTACCGATTCGGTGCGTGTATTCGAAGCCTTACAAGCGGCAGGTAGTATATAAATATTGGTGCGCGCGTAATTCTTGCTATATTCCGATAGCTTTACAGCTAATGATGAATTAAATGATTTCAGTGTGAACCCTATTGGTTTTTTAGATTTTGGTCTCTTAGACTTTATTGAAACCCTCATAATTGCGGGGGTTTTAGTAGCTATCTATCGTTGGATACGTGGAACTTATGCGATCCGAGCAGGTGTTGGCATTCTCTTTTTATTGTTGATCAATTTTATCATTCGACTTTTTGGCTTCACCACCATCGATTTTATTCTAAGTGCTATTCTCGATGTAGGGATATTAGCGGTCTTTATTATCTTTCAGCCCGAAATTCGAGGTCTATTATATCAAATAGGTCAAAATCCCTC
>RFPJ01000229.1 GCA_009926145.1 Bacteroidota bacterium | reverse complement strand
ACTTACTAAGAAGATGAGAATATCATTTCTTGGTTGGCAAATATTTTTTGTATCTGTTTTGATTATACCGCAATGGTTTGATGTTCCACCTTTTGTAAGTATTTCACTTATTATAGGATTTATCGTGTCCATCATTATCTATTGGATATTCTATAAAAAAGTGAAAAAAATTCAGAAAGAGATAGAAGTAATAGAGAAAAATTAGGTCTGTAACAACCCTTTTAGTTTTAGCTATGGAATAAACTTGAATGAACGCCCTCCCAACTTGCTTACCAACATCTGAATTAAGCAGGTCAGCATAGTTTTGAGTCGTTTGAACAGAGCTGTGGCGCATCCACTATTCAGTGCAACAAAAAAGCCCCACTAACTTTATGCTAGCAGGGTTATCAAGTTTATTAACTATTGCATTACAACTGGCTTACCTTTTTCACCTATCCATGAAACCATGAATATAAGTTGCTCGTCACTTTGATTGGAAGCTTGATGCCAAACATTTTGTATAGCCATAATTGCTTCTCCTGCTTTAAACGTTTTTCTCATACTTGATACTTTATCACCATCACTATCATTGATTGAACTTGTAGTATCAAAATCTACAGTTAGTTCACCTTGTAGTATAGTAGCAGAACCTGTAAATGGGTGATAATGCCATGGGCTTACAAAACCAGACTCCCAGACAGCAACACTTGTTGTAAGTGCTGGGTCTCCGTCTGGATATGATAAGCTATTTCCTAAAAAATCTTCTGATATGTCAGACATTAGATTACCACTTTCCAATTGGAAATGTGTGTGGGTATTTTCTAGACTGCTTTGATTGGTGCAATTTACGGACACAATAATTACTAATACTAGGGATAGATATTTCATTTTCTATTATTTGGTTATTGATTTATTTAGATAGTTAATAACCTTAATTAGCAAAAACATCAAGTATTAATTACCCCTCCAACTTGTTCCCCAATATCTGAGTTAAGCAGGTCCGCATAGTTCTGAGTGGTTTTAACTGAGCTGTGGCGCATCCATTATTTAGTGCAATAAAAAAGCCCCACTAACTTTATGCTAGCAGGGCTCAATACCATTACTC
>RFPJ01000228.1 GCA_009926145.1 Bacteroidota bacterium | reverse complement strand
CTGCAACAAGTTTATCCCCATTATAAACCGAAACCTGCTTAATGTTATCAGGAAATCGAGAGGCCAAAAGCTTAATTTCTTCTAATGATAGCATATCCGTGTTTGGTTCTAATCCACTCTCATTATTTATGGAGCAAGCAAGAACAGCTACTAATGCGACAATAAAAACGTTAGTTAATACATTAATTTTTTTCATGTTAGCGTGCACTTAGAGTTATGTGTGTATGTAATTGTTTTTAGATTGTTAGACCTAAATTGCTATTAATGTAATCTCAATAGTTGAGCATAAGAACAAATCCCACATTCCCATAAACACATATTCTAGTTTGTTTAAACGATGAATGTCCATCTGTAATTAATGGATTGATTATGAAGTTGATGCTTGCATAAGTAAACGCAAAAAAGGCCGATAGGTACTACCCACCGGCCTCTGAAAGCTAGTTAGCTATTTGTCAGTTAAGACATTCGTTTTTACTAGCAGCTATTTTACTAGCAACATTTTCTTGGTTTGACTGAAATCTGCCGTTGTAATCTTATACAAGTAGACTCCACTCGATAAACCTGCTGCATTGAATCGCACTGTATGTACTCCAGTGGATCGTTGCTCGTTTACCAAGGTATACACCAACTGACCTAACGAGTTGAATACATCCAATCGCACATGTGCTGCTTCGGGCAACGAAAACTGAATAGAGGTACTCGGGTTGAAAGGGTTTGGGTAATTTTGGCTCAAGTCGAACTGCATAGGTAGTTGATTATCGAGCTCGGACGAGATTGGTTCAGCCCGAATAAATCGTGTAGTAGTGGACGGAGTTTCCAGATACTCACAGGCCGCAAGATCTACCATACTCACCATGCTTCCTTCTTCGGTCACAACACACTCGGCGTTATCACGGTTCATGATAGTGAGTCCTTGGACTTGAACTTCATACATACCTACTTCGAGGTCAAAATAGAGGGTGTCTCTCTGGCTGAAGACAACCGTATCGATGGCGATAACGGGGTTTTCAACATCAAAAGAATCCACAGCCACTTGAATGCGATTGGCGTTGGTAAATTCGTATCCGCCAAAGTAATTAGCATTGCTTCGGAAGGAGATGGGTACTTGTT
>RFPJ01000227.1 GCA_009926145.1 Bacteroidota bacterium | reverse complement strand
ATCGCAGGAACCAATAGTGACAAAACTCCTTTGTTTGATCAAGTAACATCCAAATGGGTAGATGTTACCTATAAGGGAGAAGTGATTCCACACAAATTATATTATTTAGTAGCTCGAGAAGGTAAGGGACAAAACCCTACAAAGGTCGATTCTACCTACATCCGATATACGGGTAATCTTTTGGATGGAAAAGCGTTTGATAATCGTGAGACACCCATCTGGTTTGATCTAACGTCTGTAGTTACTGGATTTCGTGAAGGCGTTCCCTATCTAAAATCGGGAAGTTATTCGGTAAACAGTGATGGAACCTTTAATTTTTTTGACTTTGGTCAAGGTATCATTTTCATGCCTTCGGGATTGGGGTATTTTGACCGAGCACAAGGTTTCGTGCCTCAATATGCGCCATTGATTTTTAGAATTTCTTTATACACCTTCAATACGGCAGATCACGATAGCGATGGCATCCCATCGATGCTTGAGGATCTCGATGGAGATTCTAATCCCTTCAATGACGATACGGACAGCGACGGTACCTCAAATATGTACGATCCCGATGATGACAATGACGGCATACCAACAGCAGAAGAATACGATGCTGATGGGGATGGTATTCCGGATGATAAAAATGATAATGGGATCCCCGATTATTTGGACAATACCATATAGACTAATCCGCTAATTTATAGGAAATCCCTAATGCCCAAAGGTTATTTCGGGTATCTAAACGATCTCCGATAAGCTCCGAAGCATTAAGCAGTGCTACATCGTTTGGTGTAAGTCCTTTTTCATATCGCAAACTTATACCGAAAGGGCCCATATTGAGCCGTACTCCAAAATGCGAACCTACGGTACTTTTGGTTTTGAGGTCTCCCAATTGCAAACTGCTTTTTTGATCTAAAATATAATGAAAACTGGGCCCAGCATAAATACTAAAACCTGGTAAAACAGTATAGCCTAAAGAAACAGGAGCTTCTAGTTTTGACGTTTCATAGTTTCCTGACTCATAGATACTTTTGTATTTGGCCAGTTGCAATTCGGGTCTGATATAAAAAACGGCGATTTTAGCTTCGAGGTAACCACCCACAAAATAACCTGTGTTGCTTTTTGATAA
>RFPJ01000226.1 GCA_009926145.1 Bacteroidota bacterium | reverse complement strand
GTAGAAATAGGAATAGAATAAATAGAATGGAATGTTGTTTTTTCATTCTTCTGTAAATGTTTTGAATTGTTCTAAAAGTGGTTGAACAAATATCCAACCTATAGAAATGATACCACTAAGCAAAATAAATACGATTAAAATCATAGCACCCGATGTTTCGTCTTCTAAGGGAACTTGTACCGGTTCCAAGGTTTTAAACATTGGTGTTTCTTCTTGAACTTTGAGTCTGGCTTCCTCAAATTGTTGAGTAAAACCGTTGTATAAGTTAAAGGCAACTTGATATTCTGATTGCAACCTTTGTTCTTCGGTTTGGTTACGAATAGAAAGATTACCTTGATAGCGTTCCCGAAACTCTGCTAAAGCTTGTTGAGCTTCTTCAAACCGAACTTCGGCTGTCACTAACTGTTCCTCAACAAAAGTTAAATCTCGAAGCACTTTCTCGGTACGGTACTCCGTCAAGTACTCGGTTAATTCTTTTATGGTGTACTCGGTTACAGCAGCCGCAGCAACATTATCGGGCAGGGTTACGGTTACTGAAACAATACCGGATTCTTGGTCTAGGGACGCTGTGATTTTATCTCTGAGCAATTTGATGACATTAACTTCATCCTCAGATAGATTAAGAATCATAGATTCATTGGCATCCCCTGGTACGGTAGTCATTAAATCTTTTTTGGGTAGGATAGCCCCTAAAATTTTACCTGGTAAACCGATGGTATATTCCGCGAGTAAGCCCAAAACTCCAGGGCTATTAAGTTCGGTGTAATACTCAAAAAGCGTGGCCTCCTGATTGATATCCGAAAAATAAAAGGGCTGATCTATCAACTTGAGCTGAAAGTTGGCGCTTTGCACAATGTTGGGATACAAATCTACTCTAATGGCATTACTATTACTGTTGTAAGAACCTCCACTTAAGCCAAGAAGCCCGCCGTACTGCCTTAGTAAACTACCAGCCCCACTTTGACTTTCATTGGAGTACTCCGGCATTAAAGTAGCCGTACTTTTATACTCTTTAGGGCTGAGCAGAGCGGCAAACACTCCGATAACGGCGCCAAGGACAACCACTTTGACAATAAACATTCGCTTAGACCAAATGGTTTTGGCCAGTTCCAAGAGGTCAATTTCATC
>RFPJ01000225.1 GCA_009926145.1 Bacteroidota bacterium | reverse complement strand
AATACTCACCCTCGTAAATTGTATTACAGCGAAACATGGGGAAGACATAATCTTTAACAAATTCTTCTTTTAAATTTTCAATATAGATTTTTTTTGCACCAAGTTTTTTTGCTTTCGCTTTAGCTTCGTCTAATTCAGCACCCTGGCCTAGATCTGCCGCATAGGCAATAACATCGGCATTATATTCAGTTTGTAACCATTTTAAGATCACACTGGTATCCAGCCCACCAGAATAAGCTAAAACTATTTTAGGTTTTGATTTCATGTATTAACAATCCTTTGTCATAGAATTATAGGCATTTGTGAAACCTATAAGGGAATAAGTATCTGTTGTTTCAGTTCCTCTTTGAGAGTAGCCGACTACTGTCATATCTTTGCCCGCTTTCATAGCCTCAATAACAACTTTGTCATCTTTCATTGACCAGGCAGAGTCGTCCTCTCCAAAAAACTGATAGTTAGAATCATCAATGGTTACCTTAACGTACTTTTCTGTATCGTAAGGATAACCGGTATCGATTCGAATGTATTGGGCATTGCCTTCATTAAAGACATAAAAAATCACTGCGCCTCTAGATGTATAGTCCCCTTTTTCTTTTACAGGAATTTGAAAAACGGCACATGTATTAGCACTAACCTTTTTAAAAGACCACTCTCCATGATTATGCTTAAAAGATAAATCATGACCAAGAGCAACATTTATCAATAAAAAAGTTTTAAGAACTACAAAAAATAGGAGTTTTTTCATTTTATTCCACCAGCAAGATTTGAACACGTCGGTTTGCAGGGTGCGCTGGGTCAGCGGGAAAGCGTAGGAAGTCGAAGCCCATGCCGGAGGTATTGATCCGATACAGTGGGATGTTCGCAGTCTGGCTTAGGAACGCAGCGACGGAATTCGCCCGCTTCAGACTAAGATCCTTGTTGTAAGCAGCCGACCCTACTCCGTCGGTATGTCCCATAAGAACGAGGCGCGCACGGCTGAAGTCAATTTCCTTTAGGTCTTTTGCGACAGCGTACAGCGGCGCAAGCTGGTCAGGTCGAAGGTTCGCGCTGTTGTAATCAAACAGGATCTCCAGATCGATTGATGGCAGAGGCTCGACGCGATCTTCGACTTTTACCACGTCATCGTCTTTTTCCACCTC
>RFPJ01000224.1 GCA_009926145.1 Bacteroidota bacterium | reverse complement strand
CGCTTTAGGATCCCAACGAAACTTTTCGATCCCATAAGGAGCGTAATCTTTATAATTAGACCACAAAATCGTCCAAAAGTTAGTCCAGTTATCTGAATCTCTCTCGCCATAATCATTATTAACGGCAACAACATCATACCCACGAACTAAAAGAGACTGATCGGTGATAGAACGCTTTTTTTGAGGATCTCCAAATAAAATGGGAGCTACTACCAACAGCTTAAGCGGTGCTCGCCGATTGTTATAAGCTCTCCAACAAATCCCTGTTCCTAAGGTCCACGCCATGAATGCCAATAAATGCATCAGCTTATCATAGCTAAAGACCTCATATTCCGAAAGACTAGAGCCAGGGATTAAGGTGCCAATGAGTATGGATGAGGTGAATAAGGCATATAATGTGCCAATGATATGTTTGTGCCTTTGAATAATGTGAACAAAATTAATACTCATAATACCCTATTAAAAAAGATCCTCTGGAGTGAGATTTTTACCGGTTGAAATAGTGGGGTAGGCTTTTTCCCAAAGTGCGGTTAGCCCCGAGATTAGTCCGAAATCTATAGTGCTACTGCCCAAAACTTTTGCGGCAATGGATCCTGAAAGCACGTCCCCAAAACCCATTCTATTAAATACCTGAGTATCATAACCAGTCCAATAGCTAAAGCCTTCAGGTGTATTAATAATGGACGGTCTACCTTTGCTAACGATCCATATCCCATAATGGGTTGCTAGATGTTGGCTCATATCAGCCCTCCATCGTTCACGTTGGTTATCCAAGCTGGTCACCCTATCTAGCTCCCCTTTTAAATTAGCTATGTCTCCTATTTTCGAGGCCAATGTTTTAAATTCACCCCAATGAGGACTTAGGATGAGTCGCTGGTTTTTTGGGCGTTTTGCAAGCATTGTTTGGTCTAGCATGCTAATAGCATCGGCATCGAGCAGTAGGTCTCCGGCTACTTGCTTAACCAATTCTTCGACTAAATATGAACCATCAGGACCTTGCCCCAAACCTGGTCCAACAATACAAATGCCTGGCTTTTCTTCGATCAATTCAATGATACTTGCGACATGCTTGCGCGTAAACATACGGTCCGAGTCGGTGCCTACACTTTTTTTAACCAATTCAGGTACATGATAATCAT
>RFPJ01000223.1 GCA_009926145.1 Bacteroidota bacterium | reverse complement strand
ACGCAACATGCCGATGCCTATATTTGTTGGATGAATGATGAGCCTATGGAGTTATCTAAACCCTACCTGCTTCAGCATACTACTCAAACGGTACAAGTTCAATTCGACAATTTATTATACAGAATGAATGTTGATCGCTTAAGTCAGGAAAATGCCAGCAAGTTGGAGTTAAATGAAATAGGCCGAGTTCATTTTACCACGAGTAAATCGATTTTTATAGATCCCTATTCCATAAATAAAGTAACGGGTAGTTTTATAATCATAGATCCAGCGACAAATGTAACCGTTGGAGCTGGTATGATTCGGGGGGAAGTACAACAAACTGAATCACCTAAGCAGAAAATATCTCCCAATGTAGTTTGGGAACCCTGGAATATTCCACGGGAAGAACGTGAATCCAGAAATGGTCACCCAGCGAAAGTATTATGGTTTACTGGGCCTTCAGGAGCTGGTAAATCGACCATTGCTCGTGAGCTTGAACGAAAATTATGGGAAGAAGGTAAACAAACCGTACTTCTTGATGGTGATCAAGTCCGACATGGTCTGTGTGGGGATCTGGGATTCTCAAAAGCGGACCGGACTGAAAATATTCGACGTGTAGGTCATGTTGCGCGTATGTTTTTTGAACAAGGTTCTATTGTAATTTGTACCTTTGTATCCCCCTATAAAGAGGATAGAGACGCTGTTCGGGCTCTATTTCCAGAGGGGTGCTTTGAGGAAATCTATGTGCATGCTTCAGCAGAGGTATTAAAGGAGCGAGATACCAAAGGGCTGTATGCAAAAGTAGATGCTGGTGAATTGGAAGGACTACATGGCTATGATAAAGAATTCGAAGTTCCAGATGAGGAACATTCCATAAGGCTTGATACAACTTCGAGTAATAAAGTAGAATTGGTACAAAAAGTTTTTGAGGGTATATTTGGGTAAATTATAGGTATGGATAAAAAAGAAAAAGACATCACATCTACCGAGCAGCGATTGCCACAATTACCTCAGGAGTACAAAATAGTTCCGGCCGATTACGGCTATCAATACGAGGAAGATGAAATTGACCTCTTGGAACTGGCCAAAACCATTTGGTCTAAGCGAATGTTTATTGTCAAAGTGGTTGTCCTTGGCGCCGTTATCGGAGTGTTTGCC
>RFPJ01000222.1 GCA_009926145.1 Bacteroidota bacterium | reverse complement strand
AATTTTACAATCTTAGGAGCTTGAATAAGACCTTTTTGAATAGTTAACCATCCATCAGGATCCATTGAGCTCCATGCATACATCTCTGTATCTTCTTTAACTAATAGGGTACGTGATCTGGATAACTGATTGTGGTACATCCAACCTTGGATACCGTTGAATAATTCAATTCGATACCAATCGATATACTTACTACCAGGACTTGTGTATTCCTCGATGACTTTCACGGGCATTCTCTTTTGGGAAAGTAAAAATTTTTCAGTGTAATTCTTTAAATCTTGAATATCAGGGTAATGGCGAAGCCATGACTCATCTTGCGATAGTGATTTGTAATACGGTAGGTGACCTTCAGCAAAAAGTTGTAGGGGTAATACTAAAAGAAGTACAAAGATTATTCGCATTATCGCTGCGACTCCTGCCAGTGAGGATGATAAAAAGGATTTGCCTCCTCCGATGATAGTAGCTGTTTTCCTAATATATGATCGGATGCCTTCTCCCCAGTCATAATAGAGGGAGCATTTAAATTACCGTTGGTGATGCGAGGAAAGATAGAAGAGTCCGCTAAATAAAAGTTTGAAAAACCCTTCACTTTACAGTCGTTTTGAACAACTGTAGTAGGATCATCCGCCCTACCAATTTTACAAGTACCGCAGGGATGATAGGCCGACTCGGTATTGTTTTTGATGAATTCATCTAAGCCTTCGTCCGAAGTCACATCATTGCCTGGTTGTATCTCGGGTCCTGCGTAAGGCTTCAATGCGTCTTGGCCTAAAATCTCACGACTTAATCGAAGCGCTTTGCGAAAAGTGGGAAAGTCATCTTCATGTGTCATATAATTAAATCGTATTGTCGGAGCAACTGTCGGATCAGCGGAGTTTATTTTAACAAACCCTCTAGAACCTGAGCGCATCGGCCCGACATGGAGTTGAAATCCGTGTCCTTCACTGGGTGCCGTACCATCATATCGGATGGCAACCGGTAAAAAATGAAATTGAATATCTGGATAGGGAATATTTTTATCAGAGCGTATAAAACCTAAGGTTTCAAATTGGTTGGTTGCCCCAGGACCGCTTTTAAAAAACATCCACTGCATACCGATCAGCATTTTCGATATGGGGTTGAGGTATTTATACAGGGTGA
>RFPJ01000221.1 GCA_009926145.1 Bacteroidota bacterium | reverse complement strand
TCGGTACTTAACTCTTTTTTGTTTAGTACTCCTACTACCGTAAGCCAAAGATTACCCACTTTAATCTTTTTCCCAATAGGATTTTCACCAGGAAAAAATTTTGTCTTCACATCATAACCAATCACACATACCGGTTCGGCACGTTCGATATGAGTTTGGTTGAAATTCTGCCCCTCTATTACATCAAAGCTATTGATGTTAAAATATTCTTCATTAACCCCCACAATTTTCCCACTTCGCATCCGAGCACTTCTTATGAAGTTACTCTCGAATACAATCTCTGGGCTAATGAATTCAACTTCAGGAACTTGATTTCGAATACTCTCAATATCATGAAGGGTTAAACCCGGCGAATATTTATTGGATTCTGAATCCCCATCGTCTTGCCCAACCAGTCCCTCAACCTGTTCTAGGTTAGGTTGAATAATGACATTATTGGTTCCCAATAATTCCATTTGACTAAGCACTTCTTGCTGAGCTCCACTCCCAATTGCCAACATAGCGATGACCGAAGCTACCCCAAAAATGATTCCTAAGGAAGTAAGTAAGGCACGTAGTTTATTTCTTTGAATGGCCTCTAAGGCAATATCAAAGTTATAGAGTAGTTTTTGAGTATTCATTCCCCGTCTGTTTGGGATAATCTTCTACGTTCGATTCCTGAAGTGTCTGATGGTAGACTTAAATAGAGTTCATCCTTTACTGTGAGTCCTCGTTCTATGATGGCTTCATTTTCATTAACCAATCCGAGCTCTACTTCTTGTAAAATGGTCGTTAAACCTTCACGTTTGTACACAAAAGTAAGTGAGTCAGCGGCATGAATACTTTCTAGTGGAACCGATAAGGCATTTTCAACCGAAGCTATTTTAATTTGATTACTAGTAGTCATGGCTGGACGGAGTAAACTGTCGGATTCATTCACTTCAATAACAACCTCAAAAACCTTCGAGTCGTAATTTTTGCGCTGTTCGCCAATGTTCGCTACACTCGTTACTCTACCAGATAATCGTTTATCGGGGACGGCGTCTAAGCCTATATAAACCTCTTGTCCCACTTCCACCTTCTGAATATCTACCTCATTCACATAGGTAATGGATTCCATTACCGTAAAATCGGGCAGTTCGGCAACTACCGGGCTCCATG
>RFPJ01000023.1 GCA_009926145.1 Bacteroidota bacterium | reverse complement strand
AGGAGGTTGGAATGTGAATTTCATCTATCGTTGGACATCGGGTGCCTATGAAAGTTGGACAGGTGGTGGATTTATTCCTGGTATTGTAAATAATGTTCAATGGAAAGATTATTGGAACGTTGATTTACGTTTGAGCAAGCATATTGAGGTGGCGGATCGAGTAAGAGCTAGCTTATTTGTGGATGTTAACAATGTACTTAATCACCGATATTTCTCTCCATATACTTCAGGTTTCGTGCTTGCAGGCGATCGTTTGGCATACATGAGATCTCTGCACTTACCACAGTCGGTATTAGATGAAATAGGTAATGGTTACCCTGCACCACCCATAGCAGGTAATGATCAACCCGGGGATTATCGAGATTTCGATGTGGAATTTGTGCCTATCGTTAGTGTGGTTAATTTAGAAACCGTAGCAAACCCAAATGAACGACCACTTTACTGGCATTCTGCATCACAGGATTATTACCGATACGACAAAGAAACGGGGGTATTTAATCCAGCGGATGATGAGTATGTAAAAGAAGTCTTAGAAACTAAGGCCTATATCGATATGCCTAATCAACCCTATTTTACTTTCTTTAACCCGCGTGCTGTTCGGTACGGTATAAGAATTAGTTTTTAAAAGGGGTACCAAGCAATGAATCACAACAGAATTATAAAACGTCTTAGAAACCATAAGAACATGAATCAAATGACTGCGTATCGTTTGTCAACATTCCTCCTGATTATGCTATTTGCACCTATGCTAACCAAAGCACAGCAGACCAAATGGATGGAAGTAGGTGGCTTACAAAACTTTTATGTTGATTTGGGAAATGAAATAGAAATTGCCCGAGGATTGGGACAGCAGGATGGATTTCGTTACCCAGCTATATATCCTCGATTGGATATGCAAGCAGCGAAAGGATTTTGGATGGGTGCTAAAAATGTAGTCGATGAAGCGGGTAACCAGTATCCAGTTCGAGTAGTACACGTTGGGCCTCGAGTTTCTGGTCAGGGTTTCTTCTTCCCAACAGATTTTACGACTATTGCCAAATTTCCTTCACCTGAGGCCAACGTAGAAGGGGCTCTAAGTTATTTGGAAGATCCTGGTGTGGACGAAGTAGATCCTAGTCAGGGGCCAGACAAGATTATTAACAATGTGGTCAATACGGCTCTTGGCATAACTATGCAAAGAAGAATTATTGCCTTTTCAAACGAGTATCACGAAAACTATCACATTATTGAATACACTTTTACCAATACGGGTAATACAGATGCCGATGCCGATATAGAGCTTCCTAATAACACGGTAGAAGATTTCATGATTTATAACCAGCGAAGATGGTCTGTAAACGGTTCAACCCGATACACCATTGGGAATGCTACCGGTTGGGGTATTAATACCATGAATGACCGAGTTGGGGATGGAGTAGGTCCCAATTATGGTTATGACGACCTAGTAGCGAATTATTCATGGCATGGATACTTCCCACAGTTTACTCAGTATAATAACGTGGGCGCACCAATTTGGAATCCAAGTGGTACAGATATCTCTAGGGGTGGTTTAACCCCCGCCGACACCACAGGCCGTTTGGCGGCATGGCAATTTGTAGGCACGGTAAAAATTCATGCCGATGCTTCTGCTAATGATGAAAGCGATGATCCAAATCAACCTTTTACGATGAATCATATTGGTTCCGATGATCCGTTGACTTCTGGTAACGATCCATTTAACTCAGCTAAAATGGCTCAGGAATATGCCTTAATGTCTCAGGGAAGAATAGCGCGACATGCCTACATCGTAGAACCGACGGGGCAGGCTGGATTTGAAGATCCTTCTGGAGATCCTGGTTTAGGAACCTCTGGTGGTTGGTCTTCCGGAATGGGTTTTGGACCTTGGACCTTAGCACCAGGAGAAGATGTGAAGGTGGTCGTCGCAGAAGCTGCTGGTGGTATAGGCTATGAGAAAGGTATTGAAGTGGGTAAAGCTTATAAGGATGGTGATATCGATGCTGTTGCTAAGAATCAGGAATTTTTCAAAGGTAGAGATGTTTTATTTGACACCTTTAGAAAAGCAAAAGCGGCCTATCAAAATGGATTAGAAGTACCCGAACCACCTAAGCCACCAAGTGTATTTAACGTGAATGGTGGAGGGGATGGAATTTATATGGATTGGGTATATGATGGTGACGAATCTAAAGTTGAAGGTTTTGAAATCTATCGAGCAGCACAACGTAGAGATAGTGCTTATACATTAGTGGGAAGTGTTGGTCCTGGTGTCCGAGAGTTTGTGGATGATGATAATAACCCTGTTGGTGGTCCCATTCGCGGACTAGATTACTATTACTATATACAGGCAGTAGGTAAAGCGGGCGATAATAGTGGCGCAGCTTTAACTCCTGCAGGTGCTTTAAAAAGCAATCGTTATTACACTCAAACCTATGATCCCGCTCGTCTAAAACGACCTCAAGGGGAATCTGAAGATGCAATACGCGTTGTGCCTAACCCATATATTCGAAATGCATCTGATGCACTGAGCTTTGAGCAGTCTGGTCAAGATAGAATTGCTTTTTTTGACATTCCGGGTAAGTGTACCATCACTATATACACAGAACTAGGTGAGAAAGTGAAAACCATTATTCACAGTGATGGTTCAGGGGATGATTATTGGGATTTATTTACAGATGAGCGTCAAAAAATTACGAGTGGCGTGTATGTTGCCGTAATTGAAAATACGGGAGATGATGAACGGGCTGGTGAAAAAACTATAAAGAAATTTGTTGTAATCCTCTAAGCGCATTATGAATATGAACATGAAGATAACTCGACATCTAACGCTTCTAAGCGGTCTAAGCCTCATAATTGCGCTTTTTTGCGCGGATGGAGCTTATGCTCAACAAAGGAAACGAGCGCAAACCACCATGAAGTTTCTATCTACATCCAATTATGCCAATGCATCAGCGATGGCTAATGCAGTAACAGCTATGGAAGGGGGGGCATGGCATCAATTTTACAATCCGTCTGCCATGGCATGGAGTCCTCAACGAGTGGACCTCACAGGCTCGGTTAATGAGTGGATTGCAGGCATTAATTATTCCTCTGTTGCCGCGACCATTCAGCCCTTTGAGGGTAGATTTGGTATTGTTGGTTTTAACATGGTAAATGTGGAGTATGGAGAGCTACAGCGTACCATCCGTGCCGATAATGAGCGTGGATATATTGATGTAGGTACCTTTAGCCCAACGGCTTTTTCAGCTGGTTTATCTTATGCAAAAAGTCTTTCTGATCAGTTTTCGGTAGGTGCTAATGTCAAATTCGTCACTCAAGACTTAGGTGCTGGAATTGTGGGAATTGGAGACGACAATGGACTTATAGAGCAAAGTTATTCAGCATCAACTACTGTTGTAGATTTCGGTGTGTTTTATCGCACGGGATTTGAGTCTTTAAACTTTGCAATGTCGGTAAGCAATTTTTCACCGGATGTTAGTTTTGATTCCCAAGACCATGAGTTGCCCCTTACGTTCAAAATGGGCCTATCAATGGATGTCGTTGATCTAACGGAATTGAATCAAGAGCGACATTCCCTGCTAGTGAATATTGATGCTAATCGACCACGTGACTATAATGAGCAAATTCAAGTTGGCGCTCAGTATGGGTTCAATGATCTATTCTTTTTAAGAGCGGGTTATGTATTACCCAGTGATGAAGAAGGATACTCCGTTGGATTTGGAGTCAAAGGTTCTTTGAGAAACAATCAAATGTTACTCGTTGATTACTCATATTCTGATTTTGGCGTGTTTAGTAACGTGAATCGCCTAACCTTTAGAATCGCTATCTAAGTCAAACCATCAAAATATATTCAAAGATTTTAATTACTTAAATTATGATGCGTTCAAGAAATTTTATTCCACTATTTGTTCTCATCGCCTTATTCATGGCATGTGATGAACAGGCTACTTCCATTTGGAATCCATCGGAACAAGCCACTGGAACCGCCCCAACTTTAACAAGTATTAGCCCGGAAGGAGGATACTTATCCGGGGTTGATGCGATAACGGTAACCGGCTCAGGATTTTCAACGAACATAGCGGATAATCGGATATATTTCACGAGTTCAGAAGAGAGTGGTGTTCCTGGGTTGATTCTCTCGGCAACAGCTACTCAGTTAGAAGTGAGACCTCCAAATATAGTAGGTGATACTATTCTTGTGAAAGCGTTGGTCACTGGAGCTGAAACGTTTAGCAATGAACTCACTTATAAATTATCTCCACCTATCACGGAGGTTTACCCTGGTTTTAAACCTAATTCTCAGACCCCTGTTTCCCTAGGTTTAGATAATAATGGAGACTTATATGTTGCCGTAACGGAATCAGGCACCCCATTAGGTATCAATAAAATTGATGTAACTGAGACAGGTGAAGCCGTTTCAAATTATATCTTAGCAAACAACCGTTTCCGTTTTGATGCTATAGATTTTAGCTCAGATAATCGAATGTATCTCGCGCTAGGTATTCGAGCCGTGTTTCAAGGGAAAGAGGGGGAGAAAGAAGCTGCTCACTTTATCATGCCTAACCCATTTAATTTCACGAATTTCGATATAGATGAAAATGGATATATGTGGTTAGTGGGCAACAATACCCACTTAGTTCGTCACGTGCCTCAAGTTGATCGAGTGAATATATCCAATGTAAATTCATTGCCAGATAACACGGTTATTTTTCCATTTGAGGCAAATTTGAAAGGGGTGAGCTATTACAATAATGCATTATACCTCTTAGGAAGAGACGATCTTGGCCCTAAGATCTGGAAAGCTGATTTAAATGCGAATTCAGAGGTTACAAATGTAAGTCTTTATTCCGATATCGGGGCTAGTTTAGGTAATGTTACTGTGGAAGACACCTTTACCGATCTGATTATTGCTGAAGATGGTATGTTGTACGTGGCAACCAACCGAAGTGAAAGTATTTTAGAAATATCTGCGGATGGATCATCCGTAGGTGCGTTATATGAAGGAGTATTATACCCAAGTGTTACTTCTTTAGATTGGGATAAGGGGGATTTTCTTTATGCCAACACCATACAAACAACTGTGGATGGAAGTGTGAATTCGGTGATTAAAATTAACATGCAAAAGAAAAGTGCTCCAGATTTTTGATTTTATTACTGACGTAATAACTAAACAACAAACAAAAACAAACAGAATGATAAATAGATACAAAGGAGATTATATGAAAATAACTAAAGTATTAAGTTTGATAGCTTTAATGTTCGTTCCTGTACTAGCTAGTGCACAGTGGGTACATGATGATACATTCCAAGCTCACAAAGATTCTATCCGTGATGTACATGGTGTAGCCGTGGATCCTGATGGAAAAGTTTGGGTTCAATCATATTATGCTAGTGAAGCAGTAATCATGAACCGAGACATAGGTGCCGATGGTGTACCAGATACCTTACTAGCTAGAGCTATTTATGTATACAATGCAGACGGTACTCAAGCTTCCTTTTCACCTTTAAAATTCATCGATTACGGTGATGGTAAAGTGGATACCTTAGGATATGTCTGGTATCCTGACGAGACAGATGCTACTGACGGTGGTTCATACGAAGGGTATTCTGGTCGTGGTATTACAGCTGATGCCGCTGGTAATATCATTATTTCTGCATTTAATCGACTTTATAAAGTGGATTATACCGATGGTTCGGGTATTGCAATGGTGGATCCTTCGGCTGGATGTTCATTAACCGAGGCTTCTACTGATGATGCCAACAACGTATATGTTGGTTGTGTGGTTGGATCTGCAGGACCTCTAGTAAAATTCGCTCCTGATTTAACAGGTGAAGAAGCACTCGTAACCATTCCAGGTAGTTTCTCTCGTGACTTACAAGTTTCAGGGGATGGAAATACAATTTGGTGGGCTGGTTATACCAATGGATCTGTTCACAGATTTTCAAGAGATGATGAATTTTCATCTTTTGGTGATGCGGATACCGTACTCGTTGGTATCAAATCAGAGGTATTTGATATCCATCCAGTAACAGGTCATGTATGGGTAGGTTCAGGTTCTCTTAATGATGTTCCTGCTTCTCCATGGACTCCACAAACGTGGTATGCATTTGACGCTTCTACAATCGGTACTGAAAATGAGATTCCTGTAGATTCTATCCATTGGGATCCTACCGTTGAAGATGGTGCGCAGTTTGATGCAGCACGTCCTAGAGGTTTGGATTTTAGCCCTGATGGTATGATTGCTTATATTTCAGCATTTGCATCTTCAGATGGTATGCAAAAGCATATGAAATCTGAGGGTAACTCTAACGAGCTTGTTAATCGACTTCCTGATGGTTACACGCTTGAGCAGAACTATCCTAACCCATTCAACCCATCTACTAACATTAACTACAGTCTTCAAGAAGCTGGTCACGTAACATTGAAAGTGTACGACATGACTGGTCGTGAGATTGCTACTTTAGTTAATGGTCGTGTAAATGCAGGTGCGCATACAGTTACTTTCAATGCGAGCAACCTTTCTTCTGGTGTATATATCTATGCTCTAGAAGCTAATGGTGTCCGTTTGACTAACCGAATGACTCTTATCAAATAAGTCTTATTTGAAGTTGACAAAGGCAGCCCTTTATAAGGGCTGCTTTTTTTTTAATAGGTAGAGTTTTAATTATTTCCCGATGAAATCACCGCTAAGAACGTTTTTCTCCTTGCACTTTGCTATCACCTTGTTATTAATCGCAGGTACATCACTCGTCATTGCTCAGGAATATACTATACCCAAAAAAGAATTTAGAGCCACATGGATTGCTACAGTGATCAATCTGGATTGGCCACAGTCGGGTGGATTACCACCACGATTTCAGAAAGAAGATTTAGTAAATAAGCTAGATCGTTTAAAAGAAGCTGGTATCAATGTCGTTTATTTTCAAATTCGAACCGAAGGCGATGCATTGTATGATTCCCCAACAGAGCCTTGGTCAAAATACTTAACAGGTGAGGAAGGAAAAGCGCCCGATCCCTATTGGGATCCTTTAACCTTTGCCATAGAAGAAGCCCATAAAAGAGGGATGGAGCTTCATGCTTGGCTAAATCCCTATCGTGCCATGAGATCGATACCCTCGGATTTTTCTCAAAAATCCTCCAAAACCACTGATATCGATGAAAGTCTACAAACTATTTTAGATAGAGAATATGATGAGGAATCGAAACAGAAAATAGTAGGTACCTCCCAACGAGCAGATAATCACGTTTCGAATACCCATCCGGATTGGTTACTGGTTATGAATGGTGCAATCGCTATTTTTGACCCTGGGTTACAAGAAGCTATTGAGTACAACCGCGATATCGTGATGGATGTAGTAAATCGGTATGATGTTGATGGTATCCATTTCGATGATTATTTCTATCCTTATCCTCCTAATCATATGGGTAGTTCTGCGGCTAATGAGAGATTGGATGATGAAACCTTCGCAAAATACCCTCGCGGTTTTACCGATAAAGATGACTGGAGACGTGCGAATGTAGATTTACTGGTTGAAATGATAAATGACAGTATTCAAGTGGTTAAGCCTTGGGTCAAATTTGGTATTAGCCCTTTTGGTATTTGGAAAAGTGGAGTACCCAGCGGTATTTCAGGTATGAATGCCTTTGCTACCATATATGGTGACGGAATTGCATGGCTTGAGCAGAAAACTATCGATTATATCACTCCACAATTGTATTGGGGCATTGAAAGATGGTATTCGGTAGGGCAGGATTACCGAGCATTGGCCGATTGGTGGGCAGACAGAGCCGCTGAAAACAATCGTCATATGTATCCTGGTCATGGACTTTATAGAACCAGCAACAGTACATTTTCGGGGACCTTGTTCAATCAGAATGAAATGCCCAGACAAATAAAGCATAACCGCTCAAATCCGCTCATTCAGGGTAGTGTATTTTTTCGAGCTAAAAACATTACCAGTTATTCCTCTAAGGGTTTTGCAGACTCCTTAAAAACAAATTATTACCGGTATGCCGCTTTAACTCCAACGATGGAGTGGAAAGATTCCGTAGCCCATCATTCGCCTATGAATCTCATGGTACAGCGGGACACAGAACTAGAATATGAATTTCACCTGAGTTGGGATGCCGTAGAGATTGATACGGAAACCAAAACATCAACGGCGGGATATGTTGATTCATTAGTTAAATACGCGATTTATAGAGTAGATGCGAGTGCTGAACCTAACCCTACAGAAGCTATGGAGGCATATTATCATTTGGTTGGAATAACGGGTGAAACCGAGTTTACGGATATAGCTCCTCCATCCGAACATGACTATTGGTATTTCGTTACTTCTGCAACAAGAAACTCAATTGAAAGTAGTCCGAGTAATGTGGTTCAAGCTGGGGAGGTGGTTTCTAATGAAATATCAGAAGCCTCATTGGAATCATTTGAGTTAAAGCCAAATTATCCAAACCCATTTAACCCGACAACAACCATACCCTTCACAATTTCAACAAGTGGGAAGGTTCGTTTAGAGGTGTTTGATTTATTAGGTAGAAAAGTTGCTTCACTGGTTGATGAAGAACTACAAAGAGGTCAACATTCTATATCCTTTGATGCCACTTCACTTAGTTCAGGTGTTTATGTGTACCGACTTGAACAAAATGATAAGGTACAAACTCGATCAATGACACTTATAAAGTAGGAGGACGATGATGTCGAATCGTAGACATTTTCTAAAGAATCTTGGACTGGGTATGCTCGGTATGGGTGGTCTCGGTACAGCTAAAATGCAGGATAGTTCTTCTCGAGATGAGGTTAAATTCCGCATAGCTCATGTGACCGATCAACATGTAACAACACGTAGAAAGGGGCATTTGGGCTATGAAAAATGTATTCAATCCATTAATGAGCTGTCGAATAAGCCAGATTTTGTACTAATGGGTGGGGATATGGCATTTGACGGTTTGTACACGGATTTGGATGTATTTGAGGAGTCTATTGAGTGGTACAAGAAATTGAGTGATCGATTAGATATGCCTTATTACCATTGTATTGGAAACCATGATGTGTTGGGACTTTCATCCCGAAGAAAAGTAGCAGCTGATCATCCTGAAATAGGTAAAGCTTATATCATGAAAAGATTGGGGATGGACAGAGACTATTATTCTTTTAATCATAAAGGATGGCATTTTGTGGTTTTGAACTCCATATTCGAAAAGCAAGCCGAGTCAGGACCCGCGTATGAAACCAGAATAGGAGAGGAACAACTAGAATGGCTACGCTATGACTTAGGTGCTCACTCTGAAATGCCAACCATTGCAGTTAGTCATATTGCGGCTTTTTGCCATAAAGGACAGATTAATCAAGATTTCGAATTGCCAGCGATGAGTGGCTTAGTCTTACAGGATAATAAACAGTTGAGAGAAATTTTCGAGCGCCACAATGTAAAAGCCTTATTACAGGGACATACCCATCTAAGTGAAGATTTTCGTTTTAATGATATTTGGTATATCACTAGTCAATCCGCATCTGCGGCTTGGTGGGGAGGAAATTGGTTGGGATTTAAGCCCGGATATACTATTCTTGAGTTAGGGGATAACGATATTCTGAATTGGTATGCCCGAGAATATGATTGGGAACATCAATTAGAACCCGAAGATACGCTAGAAAAAGAGCGCATTGAAGAATTGGAGTCGTTCCGTAGAACCCAAAAAGAGTTATATCTGGAAGAAACAAATAAAGAGTAAGACTAGATTATGCACCAAAATAGCTATTCTCAAAGCTACATGAATCATTTTGGCTTTCTAGGGTTGTTACTAAGTTTACTAATCCTAAATCTTAGCGATACCCACGCTCAAGAATTTAGTATACAAATTGATTCCGATACCTTGGCTGGTGTTGGAATACGACATATTTCCTGGTCTTCGGTCGAACCACGATGGTCTGGTGATCTTATAATTGCGGATTGGAATGCAACTAATTCGCTAAAAACAATCAAGGCCAATCAGCAACTATTGGGATATGAAAAAACTCAAGTCATGGCTCAAAACTATGCCCATTCAACCCGAAAAAATGTCATTGCGGCTATTAATGGCGACTTTTATAAGAGGGGAGGTGTGCCGGTTCACAGTCAGGTCATTGAAGGTGAAATATTAAAGCCAGCAGTATCTCGGGATGCCCTAGCCATTACGGAGGACGGTTCTTTTCATATGGGTAATTTTCGTTATTTGGCTACCTTGTCTCAATCAGATAAGCGGATCGAACTGGACGGTTTGAATCAGGCAAGAGGTGAAAATGAGTTGGTACTATATAACTCATACTATGGGGATTCCACAAAAACCAATGCTTACGGATATGAAATCTTACTAAAACAGTTAAGTTTTAAGCCCATAAATGAGGCAGAAAGCTTTCTGGTTGTAGAGCAGACGACGGCTACACAGGGATTGATTCCTGAAGGGCATGTTGTGTTATCGGCCCATGGTAATCGAATAGCCGATCTTAAATCTATCAGTGTAGGTGATACGGTTGAAATCACTCATCAACTTAGCTACTTATCTGTTCCAGAAGATTCAACCTATTTTGATTATCCTATTGTTGAGTTTATAGGTGGCAGCAAAACCTTTATCCGTTCAGGTAAGGTGGATGGTAACTGGCCCGAACGACATCCTAGATCCGCTATTGGCTTTAATGCGGATACTACTAAAGTGTATTTATTCACCGTAGATGGGAGACAAGAACATAGCGTCGGTATGACCTTAACGGAGATGGGTCAGGTGATGAAGAAGTTTGGGGTTTGGCATGCTTTGAACCTGGATGGAGGTGGCTCTACCACCTTGATTTTGAATGATAAGGTCGTTAATGCCCCCTCAGATGCCACGGGACAAAGGTGGGTGTCAAATGCCCTGATATTGGTTCAAGAAGACCAATAGATTAGATTCAAGGTCTATTAACGACAGTATTTGCTCAACTCATACTAGAACTGTTCTTTATACCTTTATAATAATTGATTTTTTTTGCATCCACCTAGCTAGACCCCAAAAAAGCAGAACCCATAGAATTGAATGACTTACCGATGCAATCATAGGATTATCAAATAGGCCTATTAGTATTTTTCCATAGAGAATACCTTTTAAGCTGAGTACTTGATCGCCCCATGGCAGTTGTATCATACCCATGATACGTCCTAAAATTCCACTTAGGAAAAACACCGTGATGGCATTTGTTCCATAGGCGATTCCCCAATTGATTCCTTTTTTCTTTTCTTTCACATCAATAAACCAATAGCTGAAGGCTAGAGCAATGGTTGCCAAACCACCAGTAAATAAGGTGAAGGAGCTGGTCCATATGTTTTTGTTTAATGGAAATGACCAACTCCATAGGTATCCTAAAACTAACCAGAAAAAGCCCCACTTAAATAATTCTAGCACTTTTGATTCTTTACTTAGGTCTTCTTTGATCAATAAAAAACCAATATGAATACCTAGCAAACTGGTCACTAAGGCGGGAAAGGTGCTCAATATCCCTTCCGGATCCCATTGGTCTTTCCACATATGACCGCTAAGTGCCCATTGATCAATATAGGCAGCTAAATTACCCACAGGGCTATCAATGGCTCCAGCACCATAGCCTGGCACAGGGATTAACATCATCGCCAGCCAATACCCTATGAGCAAAACGGTAGATAGAATCCACAGTTTTCGTTTTTCTAGATATAAGAACGCCCAAGCTGCTAGAGCATAAACAACGGCAATGCGTTGAAGTACGCCAGGTATGCGTAAGTCATAAATCTTTGGATGAAGGGCGAATTCTGGAGAAAAAACCACATAGGGAAAAGCCGTCAATGCCATCCCTAAACCAAATATTTTAAAGGCCCGAATAAATGTTTTGTTCAGTAATTCCCGCTTGGAAAGTCCTTTGGCCATCGCTTTTGTAAAAGCTAAAACTATAGAAACCCCTACTATAAACAGAAAAAACGGAAAGATCAGATCCGTGGGTGTCCATCCATGCCACTCGGCATGTGCAAAAGGACCATAGATATGAGACCACGAACCTGGATTATTTACCCAAATCATAGCCGCCACTGTAGCTCCCCTAAAGAAATCGAGTGAATCAAGCCGTTTACCCGCTACTATTTTTTGATTAGTGGTATTATTCATGTGATTTAAGCTGAAGAATTTTATAGTAGGAATGATGAATACGCTCTTCTGAAATGCTTCCTTCATCAATCAATTCAGTAACGGTTTCAACCAAATGTGATAACTCGATAGCCTCAGGTAGTAGATTGTTGCCAAAACAAAATAAATCGATTCCTGCATCCAGACCAAGTCTAAGGGATTCCTTCAACCCGAAATGACTTGAAATAGCTCTCATTTGCATATCATCAGTACAAACTAAACCGTCATATCCCAATTCTTCTCGAAGTAATTTAGATAAGAGAACAGGTGAGAGGGTGGCGGGAAATTCCTGATCGAAATTTTTATGCATCACATGGGCGGTCATGATCATTTTGCACAAACCATCATCGATTAATTTTTTGTAAGGAACCAATTCATCTCGATCCCAGGTATCTGTTACATCAACAAATCCAGCGTGAGTATCACCTTTTGCACTTCCGTGTCCGGGAAAATGTTTACAACAGCCAAGTATACCGTATTCTCTTAGGCCTTCTAAATAGGCTTTTGCATGTCGGTATACAATTTCGGGTGTGGCTCCAAAGGAACGTTCTCGTTTGGCAATAATGGATGAATCCGCTTCTTTTGCGATATCTACAACAGGCGCGAAGTTGATGGAAATATGAAGTTCTTTGAGAATGCGTCCAATATTGCGTGCTTCAACGTAGGTTTTATGTTCATCATCTATTTTTCCCAGCTCGGCATGCGACAGGGTGGGAGCGAACCCGTACTCGGGTTTTAGTCGATTAACTAGGCCACCTTCCTGGTCAATACCTATCCATAGGGGGGATGGACTGGCCTCATGCAAGGCGCTACATAGCTGTTCTACCTGTTTGGGTGAGGAAATATTGTGCACAGGTTGGTGGTGTACCATATCTTTATCAAATAGGATGAGACCACCCGGTGTATATTCTTGTACCATCTTGAGTACAGCAGAATCTTCACTTATATCAGAACCTCTAAAGCCCATGATAAATAGTTGGGCTATTTGTTTTTTTAAAGAGGGTTGTAGATTCATTTTGGTTTAAAAGTTTTTTGTTCATCCAAGCTCTGAACTCAGATAATTTGAGCACTGGTCAAAAACCATCACTTAGGCTGAAATTCGACTATAAATTCATGTAAATTACGGGTAGTTTCTAAGAACTTGATAAACGGATTAACTACCTTAGAGGGGTATATTAATCAATTAACACATTCTTAGCCAATCTATTACCTCTATGATTCTAACTAATTTCAGTTGCTCAAAAATACTTAGTCTTTCATTCTTAGGTGCCATGCTTTTTTTGGTCAATATGCCTAGTGTCTTGGCTCAGGAATCTCATGGAGTTAGGTCAGATAATGAGCAAATTGTCACAGGATTAGAACATCTTGTGGAACTGAATTTTGAACCCCTTAGAGGTAAAAAAGTAGGCTTAATCACGAACGCTACTGGGGTGGATGCAAGCTTGAAATCAACCATCGATATTCTACATGAAAGTTCCGAAGTAGAATTAGTAGCATTATACGGGCCCGAACATGGGGTTAGAGGAGATTATGCCGCTGGTGATAAGGTGGAAAGTTATACAGATCCATCTACGGGTATACCGGTATATTCACTATATGGTGCTACTCGTAAACCTACGGTTGACATGTTGAAAGGGGTAGATGTTTTAGTATACGACATTCAAGATATTGGAGTACGCTCCTATACCTACATTAGTACTATGGGATTGGCTATGGAAGCCGCTGCAGAACAGGATATCCCTTTTGTGGTATTAGATAGACCCAATCCGCTTGGAGGGCTTAAAGTGGAGGGAGCTTTGGTGGAAAAGGAGTTTGAGTCTTTTGTAAGTGCCTTTCCCATTCCCTATGTGTATGGGTTAACCCCTGGAGAAGTCGCACGCATGATTGCTAGCGAGCAATGGATGAAGACTGATAAAAAAGTATCTCTAGAAGTCATTGAAATGAAGGGTTGGAAAAGACAGATGACCTTTGAGGACACCGGACTTCCTTGGGTTCCCACTTCACCTCATATTCCGCATCCATACTCATCATACTATTATGTTGCCAGTGGTATTATGGGTGAATTAGGAGTTTTTTCTGAAGGGGTAGGCTATACTCTGCCATTCCAAGTATTCGCGGCAGAATGGATAGATGAACAACTTCTTAGTGAATCGATGA
>RFPJ01000220.1 GCA_009926145.1 Bacteroidota bacterium | reverse complement strand
CTACAGAGTAGTTACCCTTATCTGCGCCATCTAAAAGCTGTGGTGCAAATTCTAAAGCTAAGTTTTGCGCTAAATATTCCACCTCAGAGTTTGTTAACTTCAACATTCTAACTTCGTTGTTATTCTGGATGAATGTCTCGTTTTGCTCAGTGATATAAGGAAGTTGATTTCCTTGCGTATCGACCATATGAAAATATGGGTTTGCCGCATATTTTCTACCTTCAGATGTCTCTGCAACAGTCACATAGGCCTCTAAGCTAGGATAAGCATCTTTAGGGAGATTATCCACTTTATCAGCAGCGGATAACATTGGAGATGGTGTATCTGTCCAACAGGAGTTTCCAAAATAGGCAGATAGAACTGCATATCCATTATCAAAGCCAGCCTCTTTGGCTAGTTGATCAGCGTTGGGGTTCACAGCCGGGTGGTATTGACCTAAGAAGTGCTTAGGAGCAAATCCCTGACAGTAAGATGTAGCGAAGTGAGATAAAAGACCTGGCTTAGCAGCAGGAAGAATAAACTTCACAGTTGTATCGTTCACTACCTTTACTTCCATTCTTTCACCGGCAACTTGTAAATAGTCATACGGTTTTTCACGTACATTGCTATCAAACATCAAATTGTCATACCAAAACTTAACGTCCTCAGCTGTAAACGGAGCGCCATCACTCCATTTATGTCCAGCTCTTAAGAAGAAAGTTAATTCTGTAAAATCAGAATTCCATTCCCATCCTTTTGCAACGTTAGGGACAATCGTTTGAAGATCATCAGCAAAACGTACAAAGTTAACATGGCGTACAGACAATAAGTCTGAGGTACCGGACTCTGTAGCGTTCGCTAACATTCTTAAAGTTCCGCCATACTGACCAATCGAGTCGTAAGGAACGACTACAAGTGGCTCAGAAGGTAGTCTATCTGTAACACTTGCTAATGATCCGTTACCACGAATACGATCATTTTGAGCTTTAATGTCTGGATTTTCACTAAATGAAAGTTCACATTTAGCTAATTTTTGAAATTCCTCTAATTCATACTGCTGCGGGTAAGCGCCCTCAGAGACGCCCATCATGTCGGATACAGTAATTGCTTTACAGCCGGAGTGTGAGCCTGCCTGCAAGCCAAAAGAGAATAGAGAAATAG
>RFPJ01000219.1 GCA_009926145.1 Bacteroidota bacterium | reverse complement strand
GGTTCAAGTTTGCCTTTGTTTTGCTATTAGCGATGGCCCCGGTGTTGACGTTTGCTCAGCAGGTAATAGTTGTGCCTTTCAATGAGGTTTATTTTGGGGATCGGGTTGGGAATAAAACTAATGAAGCAGATAACATTGTGTTATTCAGTGAAGTTGGTGTTTCCACAATGAACTTCTTTAGTCAAAGTAGTTCATCAAATGAATTTGAGCTTCAGGGAAATGATATTCCAGGCGTATTACAATTGACTATGAATACAGGTCAACTTGTTGATATCGATGGAGCTATTGTTTGGAATGTTAAAAGTGGAAATACAAGTTTAGCCTTTGGATTTATTCCCGCGGCAAATACCAACATTACTATAGGTTCTGGAAATAATGCATACGACATATTGGGCGTTGACGTAGCTTCTGGCAACCAAAACCCTACAAATATTGTTATTAAACGCGTGGGTTCGTCTTTCAGCCCTAGTAGTGGTGACAACATTAAAGGTAGTAATGATTCCCCGTTAGACGAGCTGAACCAATATCTATCGGAAGTTAGGGCGTCTGATCCCGATGGTCCTGTAACCGTTAATTCGCTATCTACTACAGATACTACACCTGAGATTACAGGAAGTGTTTCGCTGATCAATGGAGAAGCGCTAACTGTAAGGCTAAACGGGGTGGTTTATGATGAAAATGATAATGAGTTGACCATAAGCGGTGGAACTTGGACGCTTTCTCTGTCTAGCGAACTTAGCCTTGGTACTTACGAGGTTGTGGCAACTATTACAAATAGCCAAGGGTATACGCTTACTGACGATACAAGTAACGAGTTGGTGATTAGTGAAGATACGGGCACGGCGCCTAGCGGGTTAGCATACGACAATATTAGTGTTGTCTATGGGAATAACATTTCATTAACTGGCGCACTTGCTGATGATGGTGGCGAAACAGTCAGTTATAGTATTTCGGGCGGAAATGGCTCTGGCTTGTTTGCGATTAATTCTAGCACCGGACAGATTACCAATGCCTCTTCTATTAACGCGGGTAGTTATTCATTAACGGTTGCGGTGAGCAATTCTTCGGGCTCGACTAGTGATGATGTGGTAGTGACTGTAACGCCGAAGCCGGTAACGATCACGGCGGCTTCCGACGATAAGATT
>RFPJ01000218.1 GCA_009926145.1 Bacteroidota bacterium | reverse complement strand
CCTAAGTTTCTAGAGCGTATTGACTCTGTGGAACGCATCAATTCTCAAACATTTGAATACAAAACCACTATAGCGGGTGAAAGTTATCAGTGGACAACTAACCTAATTGATAATTTACGCAACACACGGTTTGCTTGGATTACTATTAACGGTAACCTAAATCAAACTGGCACCATTCGTTTTACTCCATTAGATAACGGTAGTAGAACACGTGTAGAATTTTCATTGGATTACAGAACCTTTTTTGGAGATCCAACGGAAGGTTTAGCTTCATTTATTGAGGAATCTGCTTCTCAATTGGTTAAAGATTTAGAATCCTTCAAGAAACTCGCAGAAAGCGATACGTTTAAAGAAGGTGCTCTAGAACCAAGCGAAGAAATTACAGCCTAATCTCTTCGATAGGTTTAGATTTTAATGCGCAGCCAATGGTTGCGCATTTTTTTTGTCTATAAGTTGCTATACATTCCAATATGAAGTTCTCAGAGTTTATTAAAGATCCTGTTTCTCGAGCAAAACACCTCATGCTTATTGGTCATCCGGTGTCTCACAGTGTTTCTCCCATTATGCATAATTTAGCTTTGCGTGAGTACAACTTGGATATTTCGTATGTTGCTGTAGATGTTGAAATACACGAACTCCCATCCCTTATTGCTCATTTTAATAGTGATTCATTTCTGGGTGCAAATATCACCTTACCCTATAAACAAACCCTATTCGACGCTGTTGACCAGCATTCCGATTTAGCTAATGAAATGGGAGTGATTAATTGTATTCAAAAGACATCTCATGCACTCATTGGGCATAATACGGATAGCTATGGGTTTATAAAGCCACTACAGCTTAAAGGTTATGATCATTTAGATTCCGCTCTAATTTTTGGATTTGGGGGTGCCGCACAAGCGGTAATTCATGGACTTGAACAATTAGGTTGTGACACGATTTATGTGGTAAGTCGTAATATTGATAAGCATGAGAACGATTCTGCTATAAATTTGATTAGTTATGATGAATGGCCAGAGTATGCCGAGGAAGTAGAAATTATCGTAAATACTACGCCATTAGGCATGCATCCTAATATAGATGCTAGCCCCGTTCAAGAGGAAAATTCTATTTATCTAAGAGATTCGTTGTGTTATGACATTGTTTATAACCCTAGGC
>RFPJ01000217.1 GCA_009926145.1 Bacteroidota bacterium | reverse complement strand
TATGTAGTTCGCTGCTTCTCCAGTCATGAAAAAAAAGTAAAAGAGTTTCTCGACAGAGAAATTGAAGATCAAAAGCTAGAGCATAAGATCAAGGATGTCCTTGTTCCTACCGAGACTATAGTTGAAATCCGTAACGGTAAGAAGAGAACTCGAGAAAAGAATTTTTTCCCAGGATATATCCTGTTGAATACTCATTATGATGAAGAAGTAAATAATTTGGTACAAAGTGCACCATCTTGTATGGGATTTCTTGTAGTAGGAGGTCAAACAAAGGTGCCCACCCCGCTTAAGAAGCACGAAGTTCAACGCATCATTGGACGAGTGCAGGAAGCTGGATTGGAATCGGCAAATATCGAGATTCCATATCGAGAGGGTGACTTGGTTAAAGTAATCTCAGGACCGTTTAAAGATTTCGATGGTACGGTTCAAGAGGTAAATACAGATAAACTCAAACTACGTGTCTTGGTAAGTATTTTTGGAAGAAAGACACCGGTTGAAGTAGATATTAATCAAGTTGAAACAACTACCTAAAGAACCTAGTTGATGCACACTAGCTATTACGCGATAAACAGAAGTTATAACACTTAGAAAAGGATCCTGAGAATCCATGGCTAAAAAAGTTGAACGAATCCTGAAGCTCCAGATTGTTGGCGGTCAGGCTAATCCGGCACCCCCTGTGGGACCGGCACTTGGTCAGGCTGGTATCAATATTATGGAGTTTTGTAAAGCCTTTAATGCTAAGACTCAGGACAAGACGGGTACGGTAATACCTGTTGAGATTACAGTGTTCGCAGATAAGTCGTTTACATTTAAAACGAAAACTCCGCCCGCACCCGTATTACTCAAGCAGGCTGCCAAGCTCAAGTCTGGTTCTGGTGAACCCAACCGAAATAAAGTAGGAACGGTCACTTGGTCTCAATGCAAGCAGATCGCAGAGGAAAAGATGGAAGATTTAAACGCTTTCGATCTTGAAGCCGCTGCTGAAATGATTGCTGGAACAGCCCGAAGTATGGGTCTTAGAGTTAATCGCGACAAGTAAAGGAGTTGTAATCATGGCAAAAAAAGGAAAAAAATATCAACAAGCTGTGGCACTTGTGAATCCTGGAGTAGAATACACTCTGGAAGAAGCTTGTGATCTTGTTAAAAAAACTTCTACTACGTCATTTGACGC
>RFPJ01000216.1 GCA_009926145.1 Bacteroidota bacterium | reverse complement strand
CCCTCATACCTCCACCGATGGAAAAATTGCCGTGGTTCACAACGGCATTATAGAGAACTATACGGCCCTGAAAGTTCAGCTACAGTCTCAAGGGCATCTTTTTTATTCGGACACCGATACCGAAATAGTAGCCAAACTGATCCAGCAATTTTACGATGACCCCAAGGTAAATAGTCTAGAAAAAGCCGTTCAGTTAGCTACAAAACAAATTAATGGGACCTATGGTTTGGCGGTAATTCATGAGGATTTACCCGAGCAAATTGTGGTGGCTAGAAGAGGATCCCCCTTATTGCTGGGAGTTGGTGAGCATGAAATGATAATTGCAAGTGACGCCTCTGCAGTTGCAGAATATACCGATCGTGTAGTGTACTTAAACGAAACAGCTACTATTCGGCACGATGGGTATGAAGTATTGAGTAATGATTTCAACCCGTTAGAAAAACAAGTACATGAACTCCAGATGAGTTTAGAGGAGATTGAGAAAGGAGGTTATCCTTTTTTCATGCTGAAAGAAATTTTTGAGCAACCCAAAACCATAGGAGATTCTCTTAGGGGCCGAATTTTGCCTGATGAGGGTAAAATTGTGTTGGGTGGCTTAAGCGAAGTAATGGATAAGTTACACAGCGCACGACGCATCATTATTGCAGCCTGCGGAACTTCTTGGCACTCGGGTCTAGTGGCCGAATATTTATTTGAAGATCTCGCCCAGATTCCCGTTGAAGTAGAATATGCCTCCGAATTTAGGTATAAGAATCCATTGATATATCCTGATGATGTGGTGATTGTGATATCACAAAGTGGAGAGACGGCTGATACTTTAGCGGCCCTTAGAGAAGCTAAATCGAAGGGTGCTACCGTACTTGGCGTAGTAAATGTAGTTGGATCTACCATAGCCCGAGAAACGGATGCTGGAGTTTACTTACATACCGGTCCTGAAATTGGTGTTGCATCAACCAAAGCCTTTACTGGGCAGGTAAGCGTATTGACAATGATGGCTATCCAATTGGCTCAATATCGAGAAACCATTACGGCGCAGAAAGCCGATGAACTTATCCGAGCCTTGAGTGAAATACCTGAAAAAATTCAGCAGATTTTAGATCAGCATGCTGAAATAGAACGTATCTCTCAACTGTTTACCTATGCACCCAATTTTTTGTATCTGGGTAGGTCATATAGTTTTCCGGTGGCCTTAGAAGG
>RFPJ01000215.1 GCA_009926145.1 Bacteroidota bacterium | reverse complement strand
CACCCCACCCGTATTTCCGGTATATATGGTAAAATTGGTTTTGGATTGGATACAGGAAAAAGGTGGAATCTCATACTTTGAGCAATTTAACCAAGAAAAAGCTGCTCTTTTATACAACACAATAGATGAGGATGATTTTTATCGCGGCACCGCTGACATTGGTTCTCGATCTCTGATGAATGTTACATTCCGACTTGCCTCTGAAGAATTGGAGCAGCGTTTCCTAAAGGAAGCGGCTTCTCATGACTTAATGGCTTTGAAAGGACA
This sequence comes from Bacteroidota bacterium, assembly GCA_009926145.1. Classification (GTDB taxonomy): domain Bacteria; phylum Bacteroidota; class Rhodothermia; order Balneolales; family Balneolaceae; genus UBA1275. The sequence goes on along the minus strand of RFPJ01000215.1, from coordinate 932 downwards.
TCGTAGCGTTGGGGGTATCCGAGCAAGTATATATAATGCATGCCCTATGGAAAGCGCAGAAGCTCTTGCTTCCTTTATGAAGGATTTTCGTTCTAAAAATGGATAGCCTTTTTCAGTCTCACCAAATGGTGAGAATGTGATCGATCGTATTTGGGACAAATAAGAGCATATAGATCAGGCCCCAAAAAGCGCCAGCTAGATGTGCTTCATGATTAATTTGTCCTTCGCGACGGCCAGCCCAAATACTGTAGATGACAAACATCACCCCAAAAACTACAGCGGGTATTCCAATGGGTATGAACATCACATATAGTGGAGTAAATGGGAACAGTACTATAAATGCAAAGAGTACACTTTCAACAGCTCCGGATGCACCAATAGTAGCATAGTTGGGATTATTTTTATGCTTGAATAAAGACGGAAGCGAAGAAAACAGAAGCCCACTACTATAGAGCATGAAAAAATGAACTTCTCCTATACTTCGCTCTAAGACCGGACCAAAAAATAGGAGTGTTATCATGTTAAATAGCAGATGTGTCCAGCCTCCATGTAAAAAGCCCGAACTTAGTAATTCATACCAGCTACCTTGACGGACCATACGATAGGGAATGAGCATGCCCTTTTGCATGAGATGCGGATTTTGTTGCACCAATAAGAATACAACCACATTTAAAGCAATAATTACATAACTAATCATCGTAGCTTATCAAAAGTTACTCTTCACCCTGCGATTTTAACTTTCCATTCTTTCTATTATGGACTAACCATTCTAAAGAGAGCATATCAATACTAATATAAGTAGCTTTATTTGTCGGTGTTGTGGAATTATTAAAAACAATGGTAAATTTATAATGTATGTACGACGGTATGCGTCGTTAGGATTAAACGTTTGGCCGAAGTAGCTCAGTGGTAGAGCAACGCTCTCGTAAAGC
>RFPJ01000214.1 GCA_009926145.1 Bacteroidota bacterium | reverse complement strand
ATACTGCCAAACCACCGTGGCACCTTCAATTGTAATTCCACCCTCATCATCCTCTACAATATCGAAGGGTGTGCTAGAAACAATTAACCAATAGGAAGGCACTCCGGAAACCGCCGTCCACTGAAAGGTAGGGGTAGCATTGGTCGTATTCCCGCGAGGAGCAATAATGGAGGGTGCTTCGTCGGCTTCTACAATAATCTGAATTTCATTGGAGTAAAGAATGCTTCCAGGATTATTGGTAGCATCTTCCTGAATAGCCCCCGCCGTACGTGCGGTAGAATTGGTGATTCTTGCATAATATCGACCTACACTTAAGCCTATCACATTGGGTACAAAGTCACCATTGGTACCCGACACATCCAATGCCAAAGTTTGATAGGTATTAGATGCGCGCCCAATAACTAATTTTGCATTGGCACCGCTAAGGTTCAGAGCCGAGGCATCTAAATTAGTCCACTCTAAACGAAACGCTTTGTCTTGTTTTAGAAGAAGTTTAACGTCGTAGCTACCATCTGTATCTTGAACGGTTGGTGGTTTTAAAATCATCGTCTGGGCCGAAGCCGTTGGACCCAACCACGCAACTGCCATCACGACAAGTACAACATGCCAATAAGCTCTAGTAAGTAAATTGCGCATATACCCAATGTTGGATTAGGAGGCTAAGTAGATTCTTGTCTTACTATTTTTTGGTTTTTCAACTTCAAACCCAAGACGAATAAAAATTAAGTATTTATGGAACCCATACCAAAATTATGTGCGAAATAATGGGTATTTGTCCTTTTTTACATCAGACTCTCCCTTTCTGCCAGCCCAGCCAATAAATTTTTTTTATCCAATTTGTAATTAAACTGTAACAAATCGCTTGAATAGTACTCTTTAACTATAAAGTATTTTGTGTGATACATATTAAATTGTACCCCAGGCCTCATCACGGTTGAATCCGATGAGGCTTTTTTTTGCCTATTATTTCATTGTCTCAGGTATCCTCTATATTGCTTATTATTCTCGGGTTGAAGGAGTTCCTTGCTAATAAAACAACCAATACCTTCCGCAACCAAATAACCGGATCAATCCTAGCACTACTAAACCAAACGTATAATGGAATTAACTCTTAAACACTTATCAAAAACCTATGCTAATGGGGTAAAAGCCCTTGATGACGTTTCAATTACCATAAGTAATGGTATGTTTGGCTTGTTAG
>RFPJ01000213.1 GCA_009926145.1 Bacteroidota bacterium | reverse complement strand
ATTCAACTAGACCCTGCTAGTTTGGCGATAGGATATGTAGCCGGTACATTGTTGTGCTGGTACTTGAATCAAACTCTAAACGCTAAGGAGAGCGAATATGAGCGAGAAGATGACGGAGCGACAGAAAAAGACTATATACATTATGAGTCTAGCATTTACAGCTGGAATTATCCTTACGATAATAGTAAACCTGATCGAAGGATCATGTAGCCCGCCAAGATTTGAGCCCCCTATTTGAGGGGGCCGGCCCGCCAAATCTGAGCTAAGTCTATATTTTTCAAGTACTTAGATTTTTTTCTAAAAAAACAGTTGACAAATACCGATAGTATTAGTATACTGGTAGAAACAACCCACCACTTTTGGAGAAAATCATGCTGACCGCCACGCACAACGAAGGCTTTATCAACCAGCGTATCTTTCAGAGGGCTAAGGCTAACTTTGATGCAGAGTATGCTAATAGGTTGGACGGTTTTACTAGTCCAGAATCTATTGATATGATGCGTACAGGAAGTTCTGAGGGTGGACGCAAGATTGAGTGGATTATTTATGAATGGTTGATTGATGCAGGATTTGCGGCCTCTATTGGTAATAGCAGGGAAACTGGTGATATTTATGTTCAAATTGAATTAGATGGTGAAATGATCAGTGTAGAATGTAAAGGGGCTCGTCCTAATATAAAAAGCAAGATTTATACTTTTCATGGTATTCAGCCACGCAAAAGTGATGTGACGGTAATTGTGTTTATTCGACCAGACGGTATACAGGCTAGGGTTGGTAATACAAGAACGGTGTGTAGTTGGGCCAGAAAGTATTATTCATATATCGAAACAGGCAAGAAGCCGGGATACAGTATTCCTTATAGCAAGCATGGGAAGAATCGTAACGAGCATGGAATTGAAATCTTTAGGAATCTAACTAAAGAGAATTTTCTATGGGCTATAAATGGTTGGGAATAAAGGAGTTACGAGCGGAAAGGCCGGCCGGGCCCCTCTGGTGGGGGGTGGGCAAAAATTTTTCTTTTTTTTGCTTGACAGGCTAAAGTTCTGGTGGTAGAATGTCGATATAGTTAGTAGGGAAAGCAACCACACGGAGAAAAACGATGACATACGCTGAAGTGCTGGCTCTGGTTCACGGTAAGACAAATCGCAGCGAGCGAAAAATCGGCAACAATACATACGCCGAAATTGAGCATGATAGGAGC
>RFPJ01000212.1 GCA_009926145.1 Bacteroidota bacterium | reverse complement strand
TTTTTCTGATAAATAGTCCCCCTTTTATATATTGATGGTCATATATAATTAACTCAGCTATCTATTTATCAGAGGGCAAGTTAGCTTCATGATTGCCGAAATTATCTTCCATTTAAGCTAAAAATTTTCTCTGATAAAAAATTTCTGCTGCGATTTTTTCACCTTTTAAATGAAGTACATGAACCTTTTAGATGTTATCAAAATCAAACGAGTGTCCAAGAATATTGGGTTGCTAGCCATCCTGTTTCTTTGGGCAAGCACCGCCTTATTCGCTCAAGAAAAGAAAATTGAGCTACTCAATGAACATTTAGAATTACGCGTTAACGAGCGGATGCAGCTGAAAGCACAAGTAGTTGACGAAAATGATAAGGTGTTGCCAGACACGGTGGTGTTTTTTAGTCGCGCCAGAAGATCATTGGCTATTTCTCGCGAAGGGGAAGTAAAAGCTCTGAAACCAGGAACCCATGCTTTTTTCGCGACCACCCTCGGGGGAGATCGTATTCGTGAAAACTTTGAATTACATGTACTCTACCCTCCTATCACTAGCATAGAGTGGACACAAAAAGCCAACTCCTTTTATGCCGGCACCAAACTAGATCTCAACTTTTCTGTGGAAGACTCTCTTGGAAGTACCCGAAGTATAGATGATGTTCGTTTGGCTAGTACAAATACAGAAATTCTGAGTGTCAATGATTTTGGGCAATTAATCGTGCACAAGGCAGGAAAAGCGAGCTTACAAGCTATTACAGATGAGCAAATGATTTTTGATTGGGCCATAGAGGTCAAAAATAATCCGGCAAATTCAATTGAATTGGACCTAACCAATTCAACCCAGAATATTCGAACTGGAGATGTGGTTCAATTGCAAGCTACCGTGTTGGATAATGGTAATAATGAAGTTAAAGATGGTCCCATACAATATAGTTATATCGCCTATCCTGATGATCAGCTAGGCCAAGGAAGCTCGGCTCAAATCGCTCAAGATGGTCGATTCGTAGCCAATGACCCTGGTCATTATACGTTAGTTGCTCGTTCGGGTAACCTGATTAATGAAATCACGATTCGGGTAGATGCACGGAAGGTTCGCCGAAGCTTGGAGGTAGTAGGAAAAGGTATTGTTCCGGACGTTAAAACCTCGGATCTCTGGGTCTGGGAAGGTGTTGATGGCCGAGATTATGCCATCACTGGGACTTGGGGCGCT
>RFPJ01000211.1 GCA_009926145.1 Bacteroidota bacterium | reverse complement strand
GTTTTTAATTGGCTTAGAAATCCGTCCACTAGAGTTGTGGTCAATGCGGCGTAAATTTATTCAGTATGGCATCTCCCAAATTACTTTAAGTGCCTTGGTAATCGCTGCAATTGTCTATTACTATACAAACCAACCGGCTCTAGCGGTTATTACAGGTTTAATTTTGGCACTTTCCTCTACGGCAATTGTCATGCCTTCGCTTAAGGAAATGAACCTAGAGGCATCTAATACAGGACGCTCAACACTATCTGTGTTGCTTTTGCAAGATGTCATGGTAATTCCTCTTATCGCACTAATCGCACTACTGGCACCGAACACTTTAGAAAATCCAAATGGTGAGATTATTCAACAATTTAATAATGTTGAAAAGTTTGTGGTCATAACCGCCGCGGTTGGGTTGATCATCTTTGTTGTACGAATTCTAGGATTTCGTTTTTTTCACTATATTGCCAAAACCAATCAACGAGAAATTTTCATCGCCGTTATCCTCCTCTTGGTCATTGCCGTTTCTTACATTATGCAAATCATTGGCTTATCGCCTGCTTTGGGGGCTTTTTTGGTGGGGATGCTCCTCTCGGATAACGAATACCGCCACAGTATTGAAGTGGATATCGCGCCTTTCAAGGACATTTTACTGGGGTTATTTTTCATTACGGTCGGAACCTCCTTAAATGTAGATTTTGCTATCAATCATTACTCGCTGGCCCTTTTGGCTTTTGTGGGTTTGTTGATAGTCAAAGGGGCTATTCTTTGGTCGATTGCTTATTGGGGCGACATCCCCTCAGAGCAGCGATTGTTTTTTGCCGTGTCCTTGTGCCAGGCAGGCGAATTTGCTTTTGTTTTGGGAGGCTTTGCCTATCAAGCCCAGATCTTTGATTATAATTTTTATACATTAATTAATGTGATTGCCACGCTCTCCATGATCTCCACGCCTATTTTAATGCGGGCTTTTTTAAAACGTCAGGGAAAAATACTTAATGAAGCCGAAGAACTAGACCCAGGGGAAGTGGAGGAAAGTCAAATTATTATTGCTGGCTTCGGTCGATTTGGACAAGTTGTCGGCCGCTTCTTACTCTCCCAAGGATACAAGCTCACCATTCTTGAGGAAAACCCTGATCAAGTAAGATTACTACGTAAGTTTGGCTTTCAAGTCTACTACGGTCGAGCCAGTGATGAGCGAATTTTAGAAACCATTAAAACT
>RFPJ01000022.1 GCA_009926145.1 Bacteroidota bacterium | reverse complement strand
GAATTTCGGGTCCCTCGGTATATTTCTACACCCTCAGGCACATCATATTGCTCACTTACCGAGGTCCATTCAATGGTTTGTGCCATTGTACTAGAGCTTAAAATGGTGTAGCTAAAAAGTATAACCAATAGAAAGATGGATACATTTAATAAGCTTAGCGACGGTTGCTTACTACCGAAAGTTTTTAAAAATACGAACATACTCATGGGGATTGATGTGATTCTATTGCTCACAAATAAATAGCACTCTATGCATCAAAGTTCAATAGGCACAAAGTGCACAAAGGACAAAAAAATTATCGTCTTAGCTGGAAACTGAATGAGGGATAAATACCAAGATCATAGACCTCACGTTGAGGATAGACTTCAGAGCTTCCAAAAGGTTGATTGAGTAGTGCTTTAACTCGGTCTATATACCAGATATTTTTCCTGTTGGTTAGATTAAACACTGAAATTTGAGTGGTTAAGGTGAAGGATTTAATGATCCTCTCATGACTTACGTTCAAATCAAATCGTAGGTAATTAGGAAGTCGCTCACCATCATTTTGAAGTATGTCCCCGTATATATTTGGAGTTCCAGTTCCAAACATTCCCTGAATTCCTAACTCGATATTATTAGGAAGGGCTCTTTCATACCCAAGATGTATTTGATGCCTACGATCCCAGGGTGCGGCATAGGCTTCGCCATTTAGAAGATTGGGGGTACGGAGCATCATTTCTGACCAAGTATACTGTAGGGATACCTCTTGGTTGTTGAGCTCCCAAAGTAGATAGTGCTCCCATCCAAGGCCTTGGCCATCAGATTCATTCAACCAAGTCGAACTATTTGAGCTGTATAAACTGCTTAGTAAGCCTGCGTTTAATTGATGTAATCGAAGATCACTGTAGTTTTTTATATACGATTCTGTTCGGTATTGAAGGTTTTGATGTACGATGAGTTCAAGACCTAGATTCCAATGCGTTACTTTTGAGGGGCGCTGATTTTTTTGCGTCAAAATCCAAAAATCCAAAGACTTTTGGTTGTAGAGTTCCAATTTGTGAGTGAACTGATGGGATTGAACCAAGCTTAAAAATACCGAAAGTGTTGAACTTGGTTGTGCCTTCAATTTAAGGCTAGGATTCCATCGTAATTTCTGCCCATTGGAATAGTATTGACCGCGTAAGCCAATGGTAGATTCAAGCTCCAACCCAATTCAATAGATTTATTTTCCTGAGAGGTATTCCAGATTTGTTTCAGGTTAAAATCTTGAACATCATTACTCATAGAAAGGGGCGCTATGGTTCCAGGGGAATAACCAAGAGAATAAAGTTCGTTTACCTGGTATTCGTAATCCTCTTTTAAGAAGCGTGTTGTATAGGCGCTAAATCCCAATTTACTTTCAACTATCCAAGAAGAATTTGTTTCAAAACTGTAGTTGATTACCGCGTGGTTTGAATCCCAATAGTACGTGGCGTTAAAAAGGGTATTTGGGATTTCTGTGTTTGGAAAGGAGTAAGAGAGTTTCGAATCGTCTTGTCCTTTATAAAAGCTAACACTTAGCATGTTACGCTCATTGATATCCATGGTCCATTTGCCATGCACATCAATGAAATAGTGACTTAAATCGTCAATTTTTGACTTCTCATAGGGTAAAATTAAGGGTGTGGTGTTGCTTGAGTTTTTTTCCATTCGTAGGGAGTACGGCCGATTTATATTCAATCCGTATTCAATTGCGTTGATTGTACTCAATTGAGGCATAGTTGAATAGATAGAGGTACGAGCCGAAAGCAACCATGAAGACTTACGATTATATAATGGGCCATGAGCAGTTAATGAATAGGCTGAATTACTGAGTTTAGTAGAGACTGAAGTAGATTGCCGATTACCAGAACGAGTATTTAAATCCAATAGTCCGCCGGTTGGGCTGGAGTACCTAGCTGGTATAAAACTGTAATAAAACCCTGCTGTTTGTAGTGCTTCACTGTTCATGGCATCCATTAGACCAAACATGTGATGATCATGGTAAATTTGCTGCTGATCTAAATAAACTCGAAAGCCCGTTGGGTCACTGCCACGCACAAAAACCCCTTCACTTATAGCTCCGTTTAATCCGACGGAGGCTAATTGTTGAAGATTTCGAGTGGTATGGGTTTCTCCTAGGCTTCCAAAAGCCTGGTTGCGAATATAATTTCGATATATCTGATTTGAGGAAAGTGTGGAGGCGTCTCCCCATACAATCATTTCATTGGATTGAATTTCTTCCGGTGTCAAACGAAAGGTGTAAGTTGTTATATCCGGAGAAATGACGAGTTCTGATAATAGGGTTTGATAACCTATATGATGAGCCTCGATCTCAAGCTTAGTTTCCAATCTGGATTCATTTGGTAAGAGAGAAAGGTTAATTCGCCCATTATTTGCACTTGGTAAAACTTTCCATTCATCCTTTGAGTCCCATCGATAGGCTATTTGGGCATAGGGTAGCGGTTCTCCTGTTTCATTATCTAGAACCTGAAAGGAGGTAGTCACCATTTTTTGGTGGCTCATATCACGTTGATATGAATGTATAGCATACAAGATGATTTGATTTCGCTGATCGTCCCATTTCAGGCCAATCAATTCCTCATTGGCTAATTGCTCGAATGCACTCTTTAACTCCTCGAGGTATTCATTTACGGATGGAAGCGGTTCCGGATGTATCCATAAACCATCAACATCGGATTCTCGGTACAATATATTGTAATTCGCCTCTACTTGTAGCCATTGTATGGCTTGAATAACTCGCAGGCTATCGGGTGACTCAACTGCCTGGAATTGAGTTTGTGCCAGAACAGAATAACTTTCCGCTCCAAGGCCTATGAGCATGAGAAATAGGTAAGCAATTCGCATGCTTAAGAATACTTAATCGATGGGAACAAACATATAGGAATTAGCAGACTTTTCAATGAAGTTACCATTAAAGAGCAAGGAGAAATCGGATAATGTAGTGGATTGATCAGAAAGTTGAAGTCGGCCACTTATTTTTTCAGTCGAAAGATCCGAAGGATAGCTAAGGGTAATATTGTAATGCTGTTCTAGTTCATCTAAGAGTTCATCAAAGCTTTTATTGTCCACCAACATAGTACTTTCTAGCCAATCTATAAAACTATCTGCAGATTGGGATTCCATGAGTTGTAATTCAGAACTGCTCAATAAAACGGATTGGGTCGGTTCAACCCGAATAGATTCTTTAAGTGGTGTCTCAGACGTGCCGAGTGGGTGAAGCGCAATAGAACCTTCTTCTAAATATAGTCGAGTTTTTAAGCCGTAGCTACTCAGGTTAAAACGAGTACCTAACACTTCAACCTGAGCGAGTCCGGCATCCACCTTGAAGGTACCGGTGCTTTGTTTGGCTACGTTGAAGAAAGCCTCACCCTCTAGGTGATAGTGAGCTGATTCACCCTTCGATGAAACTTGATAGAGTTCACTGTACGGACGTAATTGTACTATGCTACCATCGGGTAGCTCAATGCGGGTGATTTGGTCTTCAGAATAGGCAACCAATTGTTCTTTCGGGCTGAAAATATCCGTGCCAGAGGTATACCACCAGCCCAAGACCATAACCAAGAGTACAGCGGCATATTTGTAGATACTTTGATGGCGGGGTAAGAGGGTAAATCGTTGGGCTTGATGGGTAGGACCACTTGAGCTTGTCGATTGAATATGTTGTTGAATAACTTTCCAAGCTTCAGAAGATGAGGATGCATCTGAATAGGATGTTGAAGCGTATTGATCACGGTATGTAGACAATAAATCGTCAACAGCCCCATGTGTTTGGGGGCTGTTGTTATTGAGTTTCGATTTTCTAGGATTGTGTTCCATGATATTTTTGAAGTAAATGACACCTAATACATGAAAAGAAGACGATTTCTGAGCACAAACTGTTTGGTTATGAACAAAATTTGATACAAGTAAAAAACACCTAATCTATCATCGCTATATATATTTCTCATTTGTACTGTTCTACACTTTTTTATTTATCTCAATCCATTTATGTCATATCGTGATACAAAATTCCAAACCAGCTCAGAAGCATTTTGACCTTGAAAGGTTGAGTTAAACCAAATATGGTCTCCTCCGATGTATTTATAATGTTCCACTGAAACTAAGCTATCTCCTTGGTCATATACATAATGTTCAATTGTCATGTCACCACTATCGTCAATGATTATATTTGGGATGGTAGTTGTATTATTGAAGTTTATCCAATAGTCTAAAGTGCTTTGCACAGAAGTTAAATCAATGCCTCCATTATAAGGGAGAACATAATCGGAAGTCCCGTGAAGATGCACCACGGGCATAGGATGGTTTGTAGATCCAAAACAGTCTAACATTGCTCCTGAAACAGATGCAACTGCAGCAATGATATCACTTTTATAGTTCGCAAGACCATATGCCATCATTCCTCCATTTGAAAATCCTGCAGCATAAATTCTTTCCATATTCAAGTTGTACTGAGTTGAAATCTTGCTAATCATTGATTCAACAAAACCAAAATCATTAACATCACTTTTATTGTCTCCGCCAGCTGGGCAAGGGTTCCAAAAAGATAAACCATTTAGATAACTTCCTTGTGGATAGACTAAAATAAAAGTGTCTGATTCTGCCAATTGGCGCATATCAGCTTCAATTATGTACTCACCTGCATTTTGACTATAACCATGAAAATTCATCATAAGAGGTAGAGCAGATGTTCCATCATATGAATCAGGTATATACAAAATGTATTCTCTAGTAAGGTCATCATGAACTAGGGTTTGAACATTGGTATTTGGATAAATGAACGTTCCTTTGTTACTATTATCAAATATGTCACAACCCATCAATATGGTAATTAAAGAGGCAATAATTAAAAAAATATTTTTCATCTCACACACTTTATAGTGTTTATCCTGGTCTCATTTTTTAATTGTGTTAACCTATTAAATAGTTATTTACCCAATGGCTTACCTCTTCGGCCTCTTTCTTTTATATCGCCTTTTCTTAGGCCAAGTCTATAGATATAGTCGTATTTATAGAATTGCATCAGAGCGGTACCATCATCGCTAAGATCAACGGTTCCTTCCATAATACGTTCTTCTGGAGTTCCATTGGTTACCTTGTTCAAGACAATAGAATAGGTGAGTGATCCAGTTAGTCCATTTTCTAAGTTCCCATAGGCGGCCACTGTGTCCTTATCTATGGATATATTATCAAACGTAATAGATACCGAGAATGACCGAGAATAGGATGAACTATCACGTAGCACGGCCTCACCTGATCCAAAACTCCGATGCTTTCCCGAGAGTTTTACCATTGACTCAGAGGCGTGTAATCCTGTGAACAACATAGTATCAATCTTTGTGAATTCAGAAGATCTTCTGGGATTAATGATGCTTCCAGATTTTTGAGAAGCAAGAGAAATAGTATTAATGGCATCCCTATTGACTTTAGGGCGGGCAATAAAATTGCCATCTAAGTCCGTGTATACAAGTTCTTGTAAGGTTGAGGTTGAATTTGTGAATGGGCCTTTGGTAAAACTTCGCTCAAAGGAAAGGGTATGCACCCCTGTGGTACTGTCGTAGGAATGGGTAAAAGCCCGCTCATGGCCTCGACCACCATAATTTTTAGAATCATCATGGATGTTTTTCGTGTTGAAAATAGATCCTTTCCCATAACTAATACCTGTTGCAGATACCGTTGAGAAAGCATCATAAATACTATTAACAATGCCTGATTCTTCATCGGAAATCGCACTACCCATGATTTCAGCGGCCATGTCTAAATCCGATTCTCGAACCAATTCGGTTTCATTAGATATAGAAGAGCAGGCCATAAATCCCACGCTTAGGGTGAATGCGATAAGTAAAATAGGTTTAGATAGTTTCATAATGCATCAATTAAGAGTTTATTTTCATGTAATACACTTGAAAGAATAACTACCCCTAAGATTAAATTAGTTTTTTTAATTGTTCTCTCAAGTCGGCAAGAGCCAGACTCATATGATGTTCCACTGTTTTTTTCGAGACTCTCATTATTTCTGCAGCTTCTGCATAGCTAAAGTTTTCTAAGTAGCAAAGGCGAAAGGCTTCCTGTCTTTTTGGTGCAAGTGATTCAATGGCTTTAGATATAGCTCGCTGGGTTTGCCTTTGCTTTTTCTCTAGAATGCTCTTGTCAAGGTTTTTTACTGCTGATATCTCAGTATCCGCATCACCCTCGATCGATTGAAAAAAATCAAGATTTTCTGGATGATTAATTTTTTTTTGGTCTCGCATATAATTCAACATACGACTGTAACCAATTTTAAAAAGGTAGGCCTTGAGTGATTGTGTTGAATCGATTCCATGTTTATGATCCCATATATAGATGAAACTATTTTGAACTAAATCTTGAACCTCTTCATGTTCTAAACCGAAGTTTCTCAGGTATCGATATAACGCATCATAATTGCGATTAAAAAAAGCTGCATAGGCCTCACTATTGCCACGTTTTATGGCATCATACATATCATTTTCTTCGGCATCAAAAAGTGCAAAAAGAATTAACAACAGGGGAATGATATTCATGGTTAAAATTATTGTAGAAACAGCGGAATTGACTCGCACTAATATAGTATATTCTAATTTTCAATCTAGTATCATCTTCATGGATGCCGAACCGAAGCAAAGAGTTTCCATACGCTCACTTTTAGATACCCTCAAAGATATCTTTGCTCTTAGTCTACCGTACCGCAAACGTTTTTTCTTTGCTGTTATTATGGTGGTGGTGGGTTCTGCCATCTGGTTAACCGTACCACTTGGATTACGATCCCTACTAGACGCGGTATTCGAACAAGAAAATTTTGCACTGCTCAATCGACTCGCTCTTGGCTTGGTCGGTTTGTTTCTTCTTCAAGCCCTATTCTCCTTTGGCGGTAATTATCATATTGAATGGGTCGGTGAGCGGGTAATCACCGATTTGCGAAATAAGATCTATAGTCATCTGCATCGTTTAAGTTTTGATTTTTTTGTGCATCGAAGATTAGGGGAGTTAACCTCTAGATTAAGTAATGATGTGGGTTCAATCCGAGTAGCACTTACCGATTCACTACCTCAAGTAATTACCATAGCAATAACCATGTTCGGTTCAGTTGCCCTAATGATTGTACTGAATTGGAGATTGAGCTTAGTCATTTTTCTCACTGTTCCCATAGTTACTCTGGCCACGCGATATTTTGGAAAAAAAATACGCGTTCTTTCAAAAGAAGTTCAGGATGAATTAGCAGAGACCACAGCTATTGCCGAAGAAGCCTTAGGGGCTATACGAATTGTGAAGTCATTCACCAGAGAAGACTATGAAATTAATAGGTACACCCAGGCTACCGAGGGATTATTCAAGGTTTCTAGGACCAAGATCGTTCTCACTCAAATTTTTTGGGCAGGGGTAGGGCTTATGTTTATGGGAACCTTGGTGGTAATTTTTTGGTATGGTGGCCGCGAAGTGCTCAATAATAGACTTACAGCGGGTGACTTAGTGGCCTTCATCGTTTACGCTTTAAACATCAGTCGTTCGGTTGGGCAGGCCTCTAGGCTATATACTGCTGTAAATACAGCGGCAGGTGCATCTGAGCGTTTGTTTGAAATAGAAAAGGAACCTACAGAAATCGATTTAAACGATAAGAAAGATCTAATAGCTCCTAGAGATTTTATGAAGGGGAATATTGTATTCGATAAGGTCTCTTTTGCCTATAAGGAAAGTGAAAGGGTACTTAAAAATCTCGAATTTCAAATTAAAGAAGGGGAAACAGTAGCATTGGTTGGACCTAGTGGTGCGGGTAAAACAACACTGTTAAATCTGATACCTCGCTTTTATATACCTTCGAGTGGAAGTATCTCTATTGATGGAACGGATACTAGATTGTGGCCTATCCACAAATTACGTTCCTTTATGTCGGTTGTACCCCAAGAAACCCATCTCTTTGGAACATCCATTATTGAGAATATACGATACGGGAAATTGGAAGCTACCCAAGATGAAATCGTGCAAGCCGCCAAAGATGCGAATGCACATGAATTTATCATGGAAATGCCTAAGGGGTATGATTCACTCATAGGAGAGCGCGGCGTAATGTTAAGTGGAGGGCAGCGGCAACGCATAGCTATTGCAAGGGCACTGCTTCGAAACCCCTCTATATTGTTACTAGATGAAGCTACTTCTTCCCTGGATACTCAATCGGAACGATTAGTACAGCAAGCCTTAACCAAACTTATGCGTAACAGGACTACACTTGTGATTGCTCATAGACTCTCTACCATTCAGCATGCAGATAGAATTATGGTACTGAATGAAGGTTTTATTACTGAATCGGGTACCCATCAAGAGCTCATTGAGTATAACGGACTGTATGCTTCATTATATCAAACTCAGTTTTTAGAAGAAGAAAAAGAAGTTTAGATAATAGGATCTTTCATGTATTACTGATGAAGGCTTAGTTGTGCAAATTTTGCAAAAAAAGTGTAAAAATTTTCACAAATAATGCAAAATTCAGCTATATTAGAGTGCTATCTAGTTCTAACTCAAATATTTTTTTCATGTTAAAAAAGCGCTTTTACTTAACTAAATGTTTTCTTCTGGCAATTAGCGGGTACGTTACTTCATCTAATTCAGCTTTTGCACAAGTTCAGTTAATAGATCCTGCTATAGAGCAACGGGTAAATGAACTTATGAGCCAAATGACCTTAGAAGAAAAAATTGGTCAGCTAAATTTACATAATGGAAGTTGGGATGTTACAGGACCTGTACCTGAGGGTGAATATCAACAGGCTAGGTATCAGTTACTTAAAAGTGGTGGTGTTGGAGCAATGCTCAACGTAATTGGTGTGGAGGCAACAAGAGCCGCACAAAAAATAGCGGTTGACAGTAGTCGATTAGGAATACCTTTAATGTTTGGATACGATGTTGTCCACGGGTATCAAACTATGTTTCCTGTACCAATTGCTGAATTAGCAAGTTGGGATCGAGAAATAATGAAGCAGAGTGCTCATATTCAGGCCATAGAAGCAGCCGCAGGTGGTATAAATTGGACCTTTGCTCCGATGATCGATGTGAGTCGAGAACCTAGATGGGGTCGTGTTATGGAAGGCTCCAGTGAAGATCCCTATCTATTATCCGAATTTTCACGAGCTAAAATACAAGGTCTACAAGGAACCGATTTATCTGAAACATCTACCATCGCCGCCACAGTAAAACATTTTGCTGCTTATGGCTTTGCAGAGTCTGGTAAGGATTATAATACAGCAGAATTATCCAGAAATACGCTATTAAATATAGTATTACCACCTTTTAAGGCGGCTGTAGAAGAGGGAGCCGCTTCAGTAATGAATTCCTTCAATGATGTGAATGGTATACCTGCTACAGGTGATGAGTATTTGCAACGAACTCAGCTTAAAGAAAATTGGGAATTTGATGGATTTGTAGTGTCCGATTGGGGATCTATTCGAGAAATGATACCTCATGGATATGCACCGGACCTCAAGATGGCTACAAAAATGGCTATTCAAGCGGGTAGTGATATGGATATGGAGTCAGAAGGTTATCAAAACTACCTTCTAGAATTGGTTCAATCCGGAGAAGTAGATCAGGCACTAGTAGACGATGCTGTACGTAGAATACTCAGAATTAAGTTTCATTTAGGCTTATTTGAAGACCCTTACAGATACAATGATAATCAAAGAGAAAAAGACCTTGTATATGCCGATGAGCATAGAGAATGGGCTTATAAAGCGGCGCAGGGTTCTATCGTATTATTGGAAAACGATGAAGCTATATTGCCCTTAAGCAAAGAAAGAGAATCCATTGCAGTTATTGGTTATTTGGCAGAAGATAAAGATTCACCTCTTGGTAACTGGAGAGCTCAAGCCATTTCGAATTCAGCCGTATCACTACTTGAGGGGTTGGACTCAGCACTTGATGAATCCGTGGAAATACAATACGAAGCAGGATACAAACTGACCACTGGAGATCGTTCATTTCCAAAAGAACTCACCTTCGAAGTTGAAGATCGTTCAGGATTCCCAAAAGCTCTCGAGTTAGCCAAAACAAATGATCAGATAATTGTAGTTGTGGGCGAAGATGCCTATCAAACAGGTGAAGGCAGAAGTCAAATGGATATAGGAATAGCGGAAAATCAGAAAGAGCTATTAGAGCAGATTTTTGATGTTAATGAGAATGTTGTAGTTGTCATTATGTCGGGCAGACCTATCATTGCTCCTTGGTTGTATGAAAGAAGTAATGCGGTACTTTATGCTTGGCACCTTGGTACTGAGGCCGGTCATGCAATTGCGGATGTTCTTTTTGGCGATTACAACCCCTCTGGTAAATTACCTATGTCGGTTCCTATTCACCACGGTCAAATTCCTGTATACTATAATCATAAGAGTACTGGTAGGCCTGTAACAGGAATAGGGGATGATGCTACGGTTTTCTGGAGTCATTACACAGATGGACCTAATGCCCCTCAATACCCCTTTGGTTATGGTCTAAGCTACAGTACTTTTGAATATGGCCCCATAACGCTATCCGACACACTCATGACGAATGATAGCGTAATTGAGGTTTCGGTGGATGTAACAAACACCAGTGATCGTGATGGAACAGAGGTTATTCAGTGGTACATACACGATCATTTTGCCATGGCTGCTCGCCCAATCAAAGAGCTAAAATACTTTGAGAAAGCAATGATCAAGGCTGGAGAAACGAAAACTTTTAGTTTCCAAATTTCCCCAGAAACTCTAAAGTATTATGATCATCAAGAAAATTATATAGCAGAAGTTGGAAGTTTCTCAGTGATGGTAGGTCCTCATTCCGTAGACCTGCAATCTTCAAGCTTTCATCTGGTCGAAGAATGATGATTTAATGCCTGTTCCAAGGCAGAGCATCTAAATCGACATTACCACCGGTAATTATAACCCCTATATTGGCATACTTAGGGGTTATTTTTTTTTCGAGTAATGCAGCTATTGGTACGGCGCATGAGGCTTCAATGATAATATTAAACCGCTCCCATACATATCTCATGGCGTTGATTATTGATTCTTCACTAACGCATGCAATTTCAGTTTTAGAAGTCTTTATTATATGAAAAGGGAGTTCCCCTAGGTTGGTTCGTAAACCGTCGGCAATCGTGGGGTTTTTGATTTGTTCGTCGGTTAAGGATTGAAGCATGCCACTTTCAATAGACCTGAATGCGTCATTGGCCTGTTCTGGTTCGGTACCAATCACTCGACAGTTAGAATTTGGGTTGCTAGCTTTAAAAGCTTCTAAAGCTAGTATAGACCCGCTTAGCAAACCACCACCACCTACGGGGGTTAAGATAAGGTCTAGTTCAGGGTATTCCTGAAGGAGTTCCCATGCAGCCGTTGATTGTCCCAAAATAACCTCCTTATTGTCATAGGGATGTATAAAATAGGCTCCCGTTTCTTCAACCACACGAGCTAAAGTCTCTTCTCTTGCTTTCTGATTCGAATCACAAAATATGATATTGGCCCCGTACCCTCTAACAGCCTCAATTTTTACTTTTGGGGCATTTTTTGGCATGACGATATAGGCAGGAATACCCTTAATTTTAGCAGCTTTTGCAATCGCTTGCCCATGATTACCAGAGGAATGTGTAGCGACACCCTTTGCAGCATTAGCTTCAGATAGAGTAAACACAGCATTACAAGCCCCTCGAAATTTGAATGCACCTACTTTTTGAAAATTTTCACACTTAAGCCACACGTTTGAGCCAGTTGTACGATTTAGTGCAGTAGAGCTTAAGACAGGTGTATGATGGATGATATTAGATATTTTTTCGTATGTAGTGCTTACTTGTTCAGACAGATGCGAAATCATTAGAATAGGGGATTGTAGGGTTTGAACAGTCTATATACTTACACGACGCGTACGTACTATAGATATACAAATATTAACGACACTAGAGCAAATAAAACAGTATTTTTGATGCTGTTTTAAAAATTACTAAAAACCAACTACTGGATTATTGGCTACATATTTAGGTTTATTATCCCGAGAAGCTACAAGAGTGTATCTTTCAACTAAGTTCTATATGGCCTTGGTGTGTCTATTTGTATTAACAGTTAGTCAAATATTTTCTCAGGATCTGGTTAATAATCGAACGGAATCAATAGTTACCATAGCCCCATTATCAGGAGAAATATCTTTAGATGGACGTTTGAGTGAATCTGTATGGAAAGAGCTATCTCCATTCCCAATGACCCAATTGGTTCCTATTCATCAGGGTGAAATGTCTGAGCAGACGCGTATATACATGACCTATGACTCAAAATTTGTATATATAGCAGCCGAAAATCTAACTAGGGATGCCTCTAGTATCATCT
Organism: Bacteroidota bacterium; assembly: GCA_009926145.1. Taxonomy (GTDB): domain Bacteria; phylum Bacteroidota; class Rhodothermia; order Balneolales; family Balneolaceae; genus UBA1275. The sequence continues at coordinate 2,252 of RFPJ01000022.1, read as the reverse complement.
CTAATACGCTAAGAAGAGACGACTATGAAGCCAATGATGATATTATAGGTGTGGTTTTTGATTCCTTTAATGACAATGATAATGGATTAACCTTTTTCACCAATCCAGAGGGGGTACGGGTTGATTTTGCCATAAGTAATGATGGGAATTTTGGGTCAGGAGTTGATGCATTTAATGGTAGTTGGAATACCTATTGGGATGTTGAGACCACCCGAGATGCCAATGGTTGGTATGCAGAGATGAGAATACCTTTTTCATCATTAGGTTTTCAGGTGATCGATGATGTAACACAAATGGGTGTCATCGTTTATCGTTGGATTGCATCTCTTAACGAACGCCACGTATTTCCTGACATTCCGCCAAATTGGAGCATGTCTTATTTAAAGCCATCCCAATCGCAGACCATAGAATTTAAGGCTCTTGAGCAATCTAAACCCTTATACATTACACCTTATTCACTAAGTGGTTTCCAAGATATATTCGAGCTCAATGAAGATGAGGATGCCTATGTGTCAAATGCTGAATGGAAACAGGATTTTGGTTTGGATTTGAAGTACAACCTAAGTTCAGACTTAACCTTAGATATCACAGCGAATACTGATTTCGCACAAGTGGAGGCCGATGAACAACAACTAAATTTAACTCGATTTTCAATTGATTTTCCTGAAAAAAGACAGTTTTTTCAACAAAGATCAGGTCTTTTTGATTTTTCATTTGGACACACAAAGCTTTTTTATAGTCGTAGAATAGGTTTATCTGAGGGGAATCCGATTCCTATTATAGGAGGTGCACGACTAACAGGAAGAATAGGCGCCTTGGATGTGGGGGTTCTTAATATACAAACTCAGTCTTTTGAGGGAGTCGAAGCTGAAAATTTTGGTGTCATTCGCCTTAAAAAACAGATTTTAAACCCCCAAAGTTACATAGGAAGTATTTACACCCATCGTTTTGGATTTGATGGGGCTCAAAATGTAGTCATGGGATTCGATGTAGATTACAATATAAAAGATGAGAACTTTATTCAGTTTAAACTAGCCCAAACTATTGATAATACCGAAGACTATAATCAGGATTTTTTAAGTGGCACAGGAGTTATTAGTCGACTTACCATCGATAGACGAACAAACCTAGGTTGGTTTTATCGTCTTATGTTTAACTATACTGGGGAAGGCTTTAATCCTGGTATTGGTTTTGTTCGAACAACCAATACCGCAGATTATTATGGGAGTCTAGGCTATGGTTGGTTGGCTCCAGAAGCAAGCACGGTTAAACAGCACCAGATACAATTACGTAACTATTCGATTCAAAGTTATGATGGATTTGTTCTAAGATCTCGATATATCAATTTGGAATGGAGTACTCAATTTAAATTAGCAGGAAATATTAGTTCTGAGTTCGTATATCGTCAAGAACATTTGTTAGATGATGAAGACTTCGATTTACTTTCCAGAATCTATATACCTGTAGATGACTATGGCTTTTTCGAATGGGGGCTTAGTTACCGTAGTCCTGAGCAATACATGATTAGGGGGAATATTTCATCAACTTTAGCTCAAATTTATGATGGAACCATTCGTGAACTTTCTATAGAACCAAAATTGCGTGTGAATGTGCACTTAGATTTTTCATTGAATTATCGCGTTAGCCATCTCGAATTCCCTCAGATTATTGGGAGAGAACTAAACTCGTTTACCGTTCATCAAAGCTCTTTCAAGGCTGCTTACGCGATGAATCGGAAGTTCTCTGCAAACGCTTTTATTCAAACGAGTAATGTTTCTGAAAAACTTGGGGCCAACATTCGATTACGATATAACTTTAGAGAGGGACAGGATTTTTGGTTAGTAGTTAATCAGAATGGAATACGTCCATGGGATGAAAGGAATGTGGACAATTTGCGCTTGCCTTCCTATGATCAGCGCTCTATTTTAATTAAGTATACTCATACTTTTTTATTCGATTAGTTCGCTTTACATCGTGATTGAGGTCTTTTCGACAAGGCACAAATATAGTTTATAACTAACGTATCAATACCACCAATATGATGAATTCAAAAGCATTTCCAACGTACAAATTAACGCTATCAATTTTGAGTTTTTTGGTAATTGTTGCAGCTCCAATATTTGCTCAAGTGAGTGCTAATGACCCAGATCCATCCATTAGTTCAGGAGCTAATATGTCTAGGATTGATGAGATACAAAAAGCTAATAAAGAAGTAGCTTCGGCATTAACTCAACCGCAAGATGATATGCCTG
>RFPJ01000210.1 GCA_009926145.1 Bacteroidota bacterium | reverse complement strand
TTTTTTCCATCTGGAGAGAACTTTGGCAAATAATTGTCAAACTCATTACTCACCATGGCTTCTTCGGATAACAGTGTGGATGCAAAGAAAAAGGGCTCATCGGAACGAACAATTTTGGATTGAAAAATAGACCATTTTCCATTTCGCTCACTTGCATAAACTACGGATTTGCCTTCGGGTCCAAACTGAACAAATCGCTCATTCTCAGGAGTAGACGTAATTCGCTTGGTCATGGATCCATCTAATGAAGTCACAAACACTTCACCCCGAGCAACAAATGCCATTTCTTTACCATTTGGGCTTATATCCATTTCAGATATTCCGGAATTCACATCGATGCGTTCTAAACTAGAGCTCACCGATTGTGTACGAATGGTAATAGGAATTCGCTTGGGTTCTTCACCTTTTGTCATACTGTAAATATCTCCATGATACCCAAACACAATACGGTCATTGGCTGCACTAAGAAATCGGACCGGATGGGTATCAAAATGGGTCAACTGCTCGACTTCAGCAGATTCTACCTGCTGCTCAAACACATTAAAAGTCCCCGAACGCTCACTCAAAAAATAAAACGATGCTTCTCCATCTGCCCAAACGGGGTTACGATCTTCTCCTTCAAAATTAGTGAGCTGAGAATGCGTCTGCTCCTTAAAATTATACCACCAAACGTCATGCGTTACGGCCGAACGATGATGCTTTCTCCAAGGATCTTCACGACCTGGCATATCTTCATATAGAAAACCCGTGCCATCGGAATTCACACTCATCGCTTTCACGGGTAAACTAAATACTTGTTCTACTCCACCTCCAGTCGAGGGAACCACATACAATTCGGTATGTGAAGAGGTAGGATATTCACGATTGGTTACCGCATCTTGCCTATGGGCATCAAAATAAACAAGTGCACCATTCGCAGAAAAACTCAAGGGGACTTCATTATTTGAATGATAAGTGAGTCGTGTAGCTTCCCCTCCCGTGGCATCCATCACAAATACATCAAAATTACCATGCCTTTCAGAGGCAAATGCAAGTTGCTGACCATCAGGACTCCAAATGGGTTGCATATCCATTTCGGGTTGAAAGGTAAGTCTAACAGCCTCACCACCATCAATACCTACACGATAAATATCTCCCTTATACACAAAAGCAATGGAAGCTCCATCTGGAGATACCACTGGATATCTCATCCATTTAGGAGTTATT
>RFPJ01000209.1 GCA_009926145.1 Bacteroidota bacterium | reverse complement strand
TTAGAATCTTCTTTTTCTTCTTGTTCTTTTTCTAGGGCTAGCTCTGCCATCTTCTGGGCTACTCGCTCTTCACGTTCTTCCTTCTTCTGCTGTTTTTCAGCCTCTTTTTCGATTCGCTTGTTCTGCTGATTTTCGCGGAATTGAGCCCACCAAAATTTTACGTTATCAATGGTTTTTTGAAGATCACGATCGATAAAGAGTAAGGCATTAATTGCCATTAATACGACTAATATGAAAACCGAGCCAATTCCTGTGATGTTTTGAAGTATTCTAGATAAAGCTAATCCCGAAGAACCGCTCCAAACCGATGACTCTGGAAAGGACCAATTGGCATGAGTCCAACCTAAAAAAGTCGACACTAACACCATAGCCCAAAGGGTAAGAGCAATGGTTTGTGTTTTCTCTTGTAGGGATCGCTGCCTAAAAATATGCCACCCGGTGTAGCCAAGTATTCCGGCCAAAAGTATGCTGATATAACCAAAGGCATAAAACACCAATAGATGAGAAAGAAAAGCACCTACAGGCCCGAGAAAATTTTGTATTAAACGAGCCGAAGTATCCGGTTGAAAAACATCACCAAAAGAAAGCGTCCGTACATATTGATAATCTTCCGGGGTATAGGATAAAATGGATAATCCCAACAACACAGCTATTGCGATAAGTGAAATTCCAATGATTTCCACCTTACGCGCGTTAGATAAACCCGCGCCTATAGATCCTTTATTACCCAACTTTTTGGCCATGTTTCACTTTAGTTCTTCTTAACCGAAATAATACCTTCTTTCATATAAGGGAGCACTTCATGGGTATTGGTCTGACAACAAAAACTAATATCATCTTCCGAAACCATATCGCGCAGACGATACGCGTGATCACTATGAAAAACGGTATCTAAAACAAAATCTCCATACTGCTGATATAAGGCGTATGCAATTTTAGCACCATCTTTTAGTTTGGTAGGTGCCTTTCCCGCGCTTAACTCACTAAGGATAGCTCCCGCACAAAGCGTGTCTTCAAGAGACTGCTTGCCTCTCCACCCAGAGCAAATTAACACCACCTCATCGTCACATTCATGAATCATATTAACTATTTGACTCATGTTTAGGAATGTACCAATATAAATTTGGTTGGCCAAAGCTGCTTTTTTTATTGCTTTGGTTCCATTAGTGGTATTAAAAATGAGGGTTTTATTTTGAACCACTTCCTTGGTGTATTCCAAAGG
>RFPJ01000208.1 GCA_009926145.1 Bacteroidota bacterium | reverse complement strand
TTTTAGTAATAAAGTCTCTTCTTTTCATGTCTGTAGATTCGGTTTGATGGGTGTGGTATTCAGTTGTTGGTAGACTAAATACGTAAAAAAAAAACTATACATCAATGGATAAAAACTACTCAGGAAGCGAACTAAGTAAGTTTTTGTAAACAGGAAGCTCTTTTACTTGTGTAACCCCACATTTAGACCTCCTTCTAGTAGTAAGAGCATTAAAATGATTGTGGCGCATAACCATCCATCAAGAACCCTGAGACCCATCTTAGCCCTATAGACAGTATGATAACTTCTCTGAGAATAGTCGTTTTATTCAGTATAGGAATTATACTAGAGAATCAGGTTTCTATTGGCTCAAAAGGAGTTCTGTTATCCTCACCGATGATCATTCTTTATGGTGTGGTATTAATTTACCTCCCAAATAAGGGGGTTGTTCAAAGGGTTCAGATGCGCGTGGCGTATCTATTGTTTGTTCTACTATGTGGATATATCAATGGCTCAATATCGGACCGAATTTGGGAACGGACGGAATCATTCCGCTCGGCTAAAGAATTTGTGTATGGAGAGTTAATCCCCGAAGAACAACGCGATGATAGTGGGCCGAAGCGCTATCGTCTACGTGTACAGGCGGTGGGCGCGCCTGACCAGCCGCCTTTAACCGTCCGGCCCTATGATATCTATCTAAGACTTGATGCTAAAAATAACATTGTTTGGTCTGCCTATAGCCCAGGACCATTCGATGTGTTAAACCCTGAAAGGGTACGTGATAAACTCTCCCCGTCCATGAAGGGATGGTATTATGTTCAGAATAGAAGCTTTGCACCCTTAGACAATCCGGGGCAATTTAATACTCGGGAGTATTTTAGATCTCAGAATATTCGATATGAATCGGAGCTATTGGCCTTGTATACGGGGCCGGATTATGTCCAAAGCCCATCTATGCCAGAGAGGATTCGCGAAAAAGGTATAAACCTGTTAAAGGAAGGCGAATTAACACAAGCTAAAATGAGCGGTATCTTTCAGGCCCTTATTTGGGGTAAAAAAAGTGAAATAGACCCGCATCATCGGAACATATTCAATTTAATTGGCCTTGGTCATATCATAGCCGTATCTGGCTTACATGTGGGAATTTTATTGCTACCTGTAGCACTATTTTGGAAAAAGGCTCAACAAAAAAGTCATTATCGGACCGGTATAGCTTCCTATTGGGCATCCCACGCTCCGTACCGCCTAGT
>RFPJ01000207.1 GCA_009926145.1 Bacteroidota bacterium | reverse complement strand
GGCAAACACTCCGATAACGGCGCCAAGGACAACCACTTTGACAATAAACATTCGCTTAGACCAAATGGTTTTGGCCAGTTCCAAGAGGTCAATTTCATCCTCGTCATATTGATAGCCATAATCGGCAGGTACAATTTTGTACTCCTGCGGTATTTGTGGCAATCGCTGCTCCGTAGATGAGGATTCTTTTTCTTTATTATCCATACCTATAATTTACCCAAATATACCCTCAAAAACTTTTTGTACCAATTCTACTTTCATAGAGGGTTCTAAACATGATTTATTGAGCTTTAAAAATATAGATTTCTTCTGATTGATGCTTATTATTAAGGTGTTAAGCTAAACCTTCACCACCGAACCAACACCTGCGCTTTAATCACCTGCTGTATAGACCCCCTGGTTTGGTTTAGCCCACTACCAATGATTGAGGTGTCCGGGTAGTTTCGCACGCTGTACTTAAATTGAACACTCAGATGTTGGCCAATGCTAAGAGTGCTTAGCACATACCACTGGTTACCCTGCCCCTGCCACATGGGAATATGAAAAGCGTACCTAAGGTCTTGTTCGTAGGTGTAGATGCGGGCATCGTAGTCAAGAATGTTAAATTGAGTCCAACGCATATCTATGGTCAAGGAATGAGATTTTTTTACGGCCTTGTGGATTCGAAGTTCGTGATAAAATAGAGTGCCAAACGAGCGGGTAGGATGACTTTCAAGCTTATCAGTTGCGCTGATAGTAGGTTTATTCAATTGGGGTTGGTTACGGCGATTGTAGTGGGTGAGCAGTCGGCTTCGAAACCTTAACCAATGGGTAGGCTGAAGTTTGATCTGAGTACTGGTTTTTATCTTTTGAGTTTCTTCTGAGGTCTCATTTTTTTGAAATTGCAACACATTCTTAATAGAAATCAGCTCGGTAGGCTGCCAATCGGTGCGCAAGCTAAGTCTGTGACGGTGCTCGACATGCTTTTGATTATAGCTAGGCAACAATCGTTGTGCATAATCTAGACCTATTTGAACTTCGAACTTATCAATAGCTTCTACAGTGGCGGCAAAATCGAATCCTTTTTGGTTCTGTCCGTTTGCAAATAAACCTTGGTTAGAGTGTTGATTGGTAGGTATGATGGGAAATGGCACATTAGCAGGTGTACGATAAAATCCACCTTTAAAAAAACCCCATGACTGTGCTCGGTACCATTGCACCCTCATTGATACCGGCTTTGATGGCTGATA
>RFPJ01000206.1 GCA_009926145.1 Bacteroidota bacterium | reverse complement strand
ATTCGGTAACCTTTTTAGTCGTTCCACGAGTGTTGTCGGGCATTTTTATGTTTCCAGTACTGTATGTAATAGCAGCGGTTATGGGAATATCTGGAGGTTTGATAGCCGGTGCATTAGATGGCATTCTACCAGCAGCGGAATTTATGCAGGGTGCCAGAGAATTTTTTTTCCCTGAAGATGTAGTTTTTGGGATAGTGAAGGCCTTCGTGTTTGGATTCGTAATTACCTCCATTTCTGCATTTAAAGGCTATTATGCAAGTGGTGGTGCCGAAGGGGTTGGGAATGCCACTACTCAGGCAACGGTTTTAAGTTGTATCTATGTATTGTTATCCGATTTTGTGTTGGCAGCACTTTTGTTGTAACACGTCCACTAACTGTGAGTTTATTAGGCCTGTATAAACATTATGATTCAAATTAAGCATTTAACGAAGAGCTTTGGTAATAACCTGGTTTGGAAAGATGTAAGCCTGGAGATTCCCGATGGTCAAACACTGGCGATCATAGGAAAATCTGGCTGTGGAAAATCGGTATTACTTAAGCACCTAAATGCACTGTTGTATCCTGATAGTGGCTCCATTACTATTGATGGCTATCAACTTTTTGAACTCAGCTATGTCGAATTACGTAAGATTCGTCAAAAATTTGGAATTCTATTTCAGGGAGCTGCACTGTTCGATTCCATCAATACCTTTGAAAATGTGGCGTTTCCATTGCGTTATTTCACTGATTTCACCGAGGATGAAATAGAGGCTCGAGTGATAAAAGCGCTCGAAATGGTGAATCTTAAGGAATCTGGCGGCAAACCAACTTCGGCGTTGTCAGGAGGGATGCGTAAGCGAGTTGGTTTGGCAAGGGCCATTATTTTAGAGCCTCAATACGTACTTTATGATGAGCCAACTTCGGGCTTAGACCCTAAAACATCCGAAGAGATTAATGATTTGATTGTTGCTCTTGCGAAGCAATTGTCAATCACCTCGATAGTTATTACGCATGATATGCACAGTGTTCTGCAAATCGCCGAACAAGTTGCCTTTTTAGATGATCAAAAGTTAAGTTGGTCGGGTACTATTGATGAAATGAAATCAAGTACCCATCCCCCTCTTTTAGATTTTATTAAGGCAAGTGAATACCAAATCTAAGTGGTATATTAGCCATAAGTTTTAGAATGAATACACAAAGATGAGTCAGGTGAAAAACATAAGTAACGAATTGAAAATTGGATTGGTCGT
>RFPJ01000205.1 GCA_009926145.1 Bacteroidota bacterium | reverse complement strand
TTAACCTGTTTCATTGAAGGTAGCGTGAACATAATGTCCAGCATAGAGCTTTCCATTATAGAGCGTAATCCACGAGCTCCCGTTTTTCGGGTTTTAGCTTTTTCAACAATAGCTTTTAGAGCTTCTTCCTCAAACTCTAACTCTACATTTTCTAGTGAGAACAGTTTTTTATACTGCTTAACCAACGAATTCTTGGGTGTCTTCAGAATATCCATAAGCGCCTCATCTGATAATTCATGAAGGCCACAAATCACCGGTAATCGACCTATAAGTTCAGGAATAAGTCCGAAATGCTGAAGGTCTTCAGGCTCTACATGCGTGAAAATCTCGGGATTCTCCTTGTCGAATTTAACCTGCTCTTTGGAATGAAATCCCATAGCTGAGGTCGACAACCTTCTCGCGATAATTTGCTCAAGTCCAGCAAAGGCTCCACCGCAAATAAACAGGATATTAGAAGTGTCGAGCTGAATGAAACTTTGCTCAGGATGCTTACGCCCACCTTTAGGAGGAATGTTGGCAATAGTGCCCTCCAAGATTTTTAGCAGGGCTTGCTGTACCCCTTCCCCGCTCACATCTCGAGTAATGGAAGGATTGTCACTTTTTCGAGCCACTTTATCCACTTCATCGATATAAACGATGCCTCTTTTCGCTCGCTCTACATCATAATCGGCCGCTTGAAGTAAATTACTAAGAATACTTTCCACGTCTTCTCCCACATAACCCGCTTCAGTTAATACTGTCGCATCTGCAATGGTAAATGGCACATCAATAATACGCGCTAGGGTCCGCGCTAGAAGTGTTTTACCACTACCCGTTGGCCCTAATAAAGCGATATTACTTTTCTCTATTGTTGTATCGTCATCACCACTCAATTCAGCTCCAATCCGCTTATAGTGATTGTAAACTGCTACACTTAGTGTCTTCTTGGCAAATTCCTGCCCAATCACATATTCATCGAGCTTTGCTTTTATCTCGATGGGTTTTAACACGGGTTGAAAAGCTTTTTCTCTTCTTTTTGAAAGTGAGGCTAAATCACTTTTTATGATACTGGACGCATCTTCTACACACCGATCACATACATATACTCCAGGTCCTGCGACCATGCTATTGACCTCAAGGCTTGATCGACCGCAGAATGAGCAGTTTACTATGTCATTGTTTTTCTCGTTATCACTCATGCGTATGTGATGTTTAGGTAATTAATCGTTTATATAGTGAATTTATCGGTAC
>RFPJ01000204.1 GCA_009926145.1 Bacteroidota bacterium | reverse complement strand
AAGCCCTGAAGATGATCGAAGCACATGCCGATGATATTGAATTGGCGATACTTGATATTATGGTTCCTCATATCGATGGCAAAGAAGTTTGTGCTCATATTCGCAAGCATCCCGTTATTAGTGATATACCCGTACTATTTTTAACCGCTAGAGATGAGGAAAAAGATGAAATTGAAGGCTTGGAATTAGGGGCCGATGACTACATAAAAAAACCCGCTAGCCTACACCTTATTAAGGCCCACGTCGAGAGTCAATTAAGAAGGATGCAACCCGATAAAAAACAATGGTTGCGATATGATCAGGTGTATTTGGATACCGATTCTAAGCAGATGTTTATCAATGATTCCCTAGTTGATTTAACCCATACCGAGTATATAATTGCCGAGCTATTTTTTAAGCACCCCAAGGTGGTATATAGCCGTCATGAAATTTTAGAGCACATTTCGGATGAAGAAAAATTCATTTTTGACCGTACTGTAGATGTGCATATCAAGAACTTACGGATTAAAATGAAAGAGGAATGCAAATTGATTAAAACCTATAGGGGTGTTGGCTATGGTTTTAATCGAGAGTTTCTACATTCATGAACATTCAGGCTAAGCTTTCAGTAACATACATAGTCCTATTGGTTATCGGAATCATAACCATAAGCGCCTATGCCATCCTGAGTATTCGTTTTTATTTGTTTGCCGAAGGATTAGAACAGTTTAAAGATGATGCCAAGATTGTTAGGCAAGCCGTTGAGTCCTCCGATGAAAATACGGACTTCTTCCCTTTCATTACTCAGACATCCGCTTTATTTGATTATGACTTGGCCTTATTTGATTCTACTGGAATACCCATTTACAACACCGTTCCCGAACAGCAGTTTATTGATTCTCGCGAATTTTTAAGCGAACCGGTGGTCGACTCTATAGGGCGTACAGGGGATCGAATCTATGTCATTAATGATCCTGAATATGAGCGTATCGTGGCCTTTGCTGAAGTTCGTGATGGTTATCCAAGCATACATTACTTACGGATAAGTAAGGATAAAAAAGAATACTATGAAGCAGTAGATAATATTCGTCACATCATTTATGCGGGGATGCTCTTCTCCATCGCAGCAGTCATGGTGGTAAGCTTTGTATTTTCTCGCTATATGGCAGGTCCCATTAAACAGTTAAACGATGCTGCTTTAAATATTGCGGGAGGGAAACACTATGAGACGCTGGAAATTGATCGTAATGA
>RFPJ01000203.1 GCA_009926145.1 Bacteroidota bacterium | reverse complement strand
TCTGAGTTCACGGCTAATTCGATACGGTCGGGTGCATACTCATCGACTAAGCGGTGAATGGCATCAAATTTATCGATGGCATTTTCATAAGCCGCTGCATATCCCTCCTCGCTTAAGGTGTCCTGTCCTGTATAGACAATAAACCAAGCTACATCCAGTCCGCCCTCTTCCATTTTGGGTAAGGTTACTTGGGTAGGCAAGTCGGTTGTATAGTTCCGGTCAGCGGTAAAGTTGCTGGTGTTAATATCCACGTGTGTGTCGATACTAATAACACGGTCATGTAAAGCCTGGGCGCGTTCAAGAATGGCTTGATCGTTTGGCCCACAATGGAGGATACTTAGACTTAAAAAAACAAGAGTTAGAACGAGAGGTGAAGATGATTTAACCATGGCAATATGATATAGAGGTGTTTATTGGGAAGATATTATCAGGGAATATTTAAGCGTATTCATTGGTATACGTATAAATCAACGCCCATAATATAGTACACATAACCCCCTTTGAAAAATGGATATACAAGCTTTAATAAATCAAGAACTTGTAAGAAAGGTCTGCAAAAAAAAGCGCTTTTTTGTTGTAATTATGTTCAATTCTCCCGACCATTATAGGGGTTGAACGCGTGCAGTTCATAGCCTCACTAATCAAATAAAAGATTCTACAGATCTCTAGTACCATTACCACATGAAACACATCAAGTTTTACGAGCAGGTAAACCGAAATTTTGATAAAGCTGCTCCTTACACCCGATTTGATAAGGGTATTCTAAATCAAATTAAAGTCTGTAATACGGTTTATAAAGTCACCTTTCCAATTAAACGAGACGACGGGAGTATTGAAGTCATTGAAGGTTGGCGAGTTGAGCATAGTCATCATAAGATGCCGACCAAAGGAGGTATCCGATATTCGCACAAGGTAGATGCCGATGAAACCATGGCCTTGGCAGCTTTAATGACCTACAAATGTGCCATTGTAGATGTGCCATTTGGGGGTGCAAAAGGCGGGGTCAAAATCAGTACTCGGGACTATTCGGTGAATGAACTTGAGAAAATTACCCGGCGATACACCTTTGAGCTAATTAAAAAAGGATTTATCGGTCCAGCCGTAGATGTTCCGGCACCTGATTACGGTACTTCAGCCCGTGAAATGGGTTGGATTTTGGATACCTACCGGCAGATGAGTGAAGATTTAAATGCGGAAGCTTGCGTAACTGGAAAACCCATTCAACAAGGTGGAATTAGAGGCCGAACCG
>RFPJ01000202.1 GCA_009926145.1 Bacteroidota bacterium | reverse complement strand
CTCCGGAGATGATACTGGCAACTATTCAATTACGGATCAAAGCTCCACAACAGCTAATATTACCGCCAAAGCTTTAACCCTCTCTGGAATTACTGCAGCCAATAAAATTTATAACGGAAATACCACTGCAACAGTTGATGTCTCCAGTGCCTCTTACACAGGCTTAGTGGATGGAGATGATGTTTTAGTTTCTGCCACAGGATTGTTCTCAGATAAAAATGTGGGAACAGCTAAAACAGTAACGCTATCATCTTCCTACTCCGGTGATGACACTGGCAACTATTCCATTACTGATCAATCTTCTACCACGGCCACTATAGTTCAGCTAAGTTCAGTCACTTGGACAGGAAACGGGGAGGGAGATGCATGGTCCACTGCAGCCAATTGGACTAGTAGTGCTATTCCAGATAGCAATAACGTCGCCGCAGTTGTGATTCCTGCAAACGCATCGGTTGTGTATGATGCAGATAATTTAGGAGCCGTGGAAAGTACGATTACTAATAGGGGCACCTTAACATTTACCGGATCCACTGATTTGAATTTTACTAAGGTGATTAGCGGAACGGGAAGTGTTGTAAAATCAGGCACAGGCTCCTTAACTTTATCGGGAGCTAATACTTTTTCTGGAGGCATCAACTATGGGTCCAGTACATTAATTATCTCCAATAGCTTTGCCGCTACATCCTTTACTTCCAGTGGGGGGAATTTATCAATCAGCCCAACTTTAAACGCTATAGACCTAACTGGAGCAACTACAATATCTTCAGACATTACCACCACAGGGACTCAGCGGTTCCGGGGAGATGTAATTGTAGCATCGGGCTCTATAGTAAGCCCTGTGGAGTTTTCCAGTACTAATGCAGATATTATTTTTGATGGAACTTTAAAAGCGGACAGCACCGGAAAGTCTAGATCCATTACCTTTGATGCAGGTACAGCCAACCTCACTTTTAATGATAGGATTGGCTATGCGTTTAACGCTATTGATTTCAATCCTGATTTAACCGCAGACAGTTTTTATAAAATGATTTTTAATGCGGGGGGCATCACCTTAAAAGGCGATGTGATGACTTTCGAAGAGCAAGTTTATAATGGGCCGGTTTATATCGGCAGCAATGATAACGGTACTTCTCGCACATTATTATCTATGGATCCAAAAGTAACATTTAATAGCACTATTGATGATACCGTAGCCAATACTCATTCGTTAACTGTCAAAGCAATTGAAGTTCGACGCGAAGGAGAGGCTGCGACAACAC
>RFPJ01000201.1 GCA_009926145.1 Bacteroidota bacterium | reverse complement strand
GACCATCCGTCTTCGCCATGATTTCTTCCAATAGATCGGTCCCTTCCCCATCAGGCAAACGAAGATCCAAAAACACAAGATCAAAAGAATCTCTTGCCAAAATCTTACGTGCCCCTTTTAGATCACCCGTGGAAGCAACAGAATACCTCTTATTTCGCAACTGCGTTTCCAATGCCTTGGTAGGATTTCCCGTAGTGGTATTAATCACCAAAACAGAGGACAATCGATCGCCAAAACTAGCGGGAAATGCACCGGCATAGAAATCCATATCACGAATAATATTCGGGTTGAATAAACTACCCACCCCATTGGCCTGATAGGGGCTATAAATTTCAATGTCATCCAACACGAATAGGTTTTGATTAGCTTCACCTCCACGTACGATTAGCTGCGATGAATAATCACTGGTTGAAGTGACACTTGGTATAACTTTCAACAAGTTAAACACATTACCTTGACCGCCAGCCAAACTTTGTACTTGTGTTGAACTTATACGTTGAACCGAAGTTTGAGTAGAGGTAGAATCTTGAAAACGACTGGCTTGAACTTGAATTTCACCAATACTAAGCACTTCAGGGTCCATAAAAATTCGCAGTAGTTGGCCAACATCCTCTGGCACTTGAATCGTGAGTCTATATTCCTCAAATCCAATATATCGCGCTACTAATTCGTAGGTGCCTGGCATAATACGATTTAAGGTAAAACGCCCATTTGGATCTGTTACACTTGCCGATGCCCTCGTATCATCAGAAGTGAATAATTCTATGGTAACCCCTATTAATGGACTGTTATCCTCTTTGGATTGAACAGTCCCTTCCACATTTATTGCTGTATTACTTTGCGCGTAGCTAGCCGTGATACCAACAAAGAGCATAAATAGCGTGAGTAATGATCGTATGTTCATGAAGTAGAAATCGGAGTAATCAGTTATGAGCACTTTTTTTCAAAGTAGAAAAACAAATGCTCTATTCCACATGCTTAATAAGATTTAACGAAGTGTTCGTGTTTAAAGCCCCGAAATATGAGATGCTTAATCTTTTTGATTTGCGGACTTAAATCGAGTGGCCTCTGAATAGTTCTGATGCTTGGTCTTTCTGCCAGAAACCCGTTCTCTCCACATCTTAAATGAACTGGATTTCATCTCAGAGCGCATGATCTTACGGACTTGCGCTTCTTTTATTCCGAACTGCTCATATATAGCTTCAAACGGTGTTCGATCTTCCCACGCCATCTCCACTATACGATAAAGCTCTATTTGG
>RFPJ01000021.1 GCA_009926145.1 Bacteroidota bacterium | reverse complement strand
TGATCAGGCTCGTAAATATAATCCCTTTGAACACTATTTACTTGTTCATTTGAAATTAAATCTTCGGCATTTAAAGGAAGTAACCTATCTACTTTACGCGTTTGTGCAATAACCGATTTAAATTCATTATATGCCAAATAGACCGAATCAACTACACCTGAAGTAAACGAAACCATAGCATCGTTAATGACATTAGCGGTATCCTCATAATTCAAATTATCGAAAAAGCCAGGGAAAGATTTAGAGACCTTATAACCTCGTTTAGAAAAGTAAGCCGTCGCTTTTTTTCCAATGGTAACCAACTCAAGTTCTTCAGTATGATTAGCTGAAAACGTTTTACCAACAAAAGATTCGATTTCTTTAAAAAGATTATTATTAAAACCTCCACACAGGCCTCGGTCTGAACCTACCACAATAAGTAACGATTTTTTTGGTTCATCTACGGTTCTAAGGAGCGGATGATTCATTCGTTCACCCTGTATAAGACGCCCTATAACTTTTGATAGTGTATTGGCATAGGGTCTGGTCTGAACCATACGATCTTGTGCCTTACGTAGCTTAGCCGCAGCAACCATTTTCATGGCCTTCGTAATTTGCTGTGTATTATTTACAGAAGTAATTCTATTCCGTATGTCTCGAAGATTGGCCATATGTAATTACGCAGCGTTAATTTGACCAATGATTTGATTTGCTACTTCGATAATTTGCCCGCCAAATTCATCCGATAATACTCCAGAATTGGCTAAATTATCCATTTCTTTTTCGTATTTAGAAGTAACTACCTCAATGAATTCGCTTTGGAACTGTTGAATGTGTTCAACAGCAATTTTATCAAGTAGACCTTCATCATTTACTTTAAGTAGTACAATTTGCTGTTCCACCGGTAATGGTTCATAAACATTCTGTTTCAGAAGTTCTGCTGTACGCTCACCTCTTCGTAACTGTGCTTGGGTCGCTGGGTCAAGATCGGAACCAAATTTAGCAAATGCTTCTAACTCGCGATATTGAGCCAAATCCAATTTCAAGGTACCGGAAAGTTTTTTCATCGATTTTACCTGTGCTGAACCCCCTACCCTTGATACCGAAATACCCACATCAATAGCAGGTCGAATACCTGAGTTGAAAAGATCAGTATCCAAGAAAATCTGGCCATCAGTAATAGAAATTACGTTTGTTGGGATATAAGCAGATACATCACCAGCTTGTGTTTCAATAACAGGCAGTGAAGTCAACGAACCACCACCTTTCACCATTGGCTTTAATTCTTCTGGTATATTGTTCATTGATTTAGCCACTTGATCGTCATTAATGATTTTGGCCGCTCTTTCCAACAAACGACTATGTAAATAGAATACATCACCTGGATAAGCTTCACGTCCGGGAGGTCGCTTCAATAAGAGTGATAATTCACGATAAGCTACCGCCTGTTTCGACAAATCATCATAGATTACAAGAGCGTGTCTACCTGTATCTCTAAAAAATTCACCAACAGCTGCTCCAGCAAAAGGTGCAATGTACTGCATCGGTGCCGCTGAACTTGCAGGTGCATTAATGATTACTGAATAATCCATCGCCCCATTCTCCTCAAGAGCCTGCTTAATACCTGCAACAGTTGAAGCTTTTTGGCCAACCGCAACATATATACAGAATACTGGGTTATCCGTATCTTGCGTCTCTTTTTGATTGATAATGGTATCAATAGCTACAGAGGTTTTTCCGGTCTGACGGTCTCCAATGATTAATTCACGCTGACCTCTACCGATTGGGATGAGCGCATCAATAGCTTTAATCCCGGTTTGAAGTGGCTGTGCAACCGGTTCACGATAAATTACCCCAGGAGCTTTTCTTTCTAGGGGCACCCGAATAGTTTTTCCCGCTATAGCCCCCTTACCATCTTGTGGATTACCTAAAGGATCTATTACACGACCAAGTAAACCATCGCCTACTGAGATTGAGGCAATGTCCTTGGTTCTCTTAACCGTTTGACCTTCTTCAACGGCACTAGAAGATCCAAATAGTACAATACCCACATTATCTTCTTCCAAATTCAATACCATTCCTGTAACAGCTTCACCCTGTTCATTCTTGGCATCTGGAATAGTAACTAACTCACCGGCTTGAACTTGAGATAATCCATATACACGTGCAATACCATCTCCTACTTCAAGGACGGTACCTACATCATATACGTCTGACTCATTATTGAATCCAGAAAGTTGTTTTCTTAATATAGCGGAAACTTCGTCGGGTCTTACTTGACTCATGTCTGTTTAATTTAATATAGATCTGTTATTTCGGTAGAACCGAATTATGATAATAAGGTTTGTTCTAATTGCTCAAGTTTATGAAGAACACTACCATCGATTACGGTATCCTCCATTTGTATAGTGATTCCCCCTTTAAGCGCCGAATTTTCAACTATGTTAAATTCGACTGTCTTTTTTGTTGAGGTTTCTAAAGCCTTTTTAATCTGGGCTATTTTGTCATCCTCTAGTGGGAAAGCTGAAGTCAATGTTACTTCAATAATTCCTGAAGCTTTTTGATATAGCTTTATGAATGAGCGGGCAATCTCTGGGAGTAAGATGGTTCGTTCTTTGTTTGAAACCAACAATATGAATTGCAGTGTTAGTGGTCCAACATGTTTGACAAAAATTGCTTCTAGTGCCGATGTTTTTTCAGCAGGTTTGATAATCGGGCTTTTGAGAAGTAATTGTAAGTCTCTTGAACCATCTATGGTTTCTTTAATGCATACAATATCACTTACTATAGCCTCTAGATTATTTTGTTCCTGTGCTAAATCTAACAGGGCCGAAGCGTATCTTTTTGCTGCTTTAGAACTTGTCATTTAATCAATTCTTAGTAAGGTCGTTAATATAATTATCAACTAACTTTTGATTTTTTTCGACGTCTAATTCAGCATCAAGTATCATAGTAGCAGACTGAATTGCTAAATTAGCAACCTCTTTTCTGAGCGTTACTAAAGCTGATTGCTTTTCTTGCTCAATATCTGCTTTCGCTTGTTCAATAATCTGCTCTGCCTCGTCTTTAGCTTTAGCAACTCGTTCGTTACGAATTCGCTCAGCATCGTCCATTGCTTCTTTACGTATTTGATGAGCTTTGGATTCCGCTTCACGTAAGGCTTTTTCATTGTCTTTTGAAATAGCCTCAGCTTTGGCTAAAGCAACCTCAGCCGCTTCAAGTGACTCACGAATTTTGGTTTCTCTTCCCTCAAGTGCCTGCATGATTGGAGGCATGGCAAATTTCATCATTATAAGAAGAAATACAACCAATGAGATTGCAATCCAAATTGCAAATCCTGTATTGAAAGAGAGTAAACCTCCGCTAGCTAAAAGATAAAGCATAGTGATGTTTGTTAAGAATTAACCTAATGCAAGAATGATACAAATGATTGCACCGAATAGAGCAACACCTTCAATGAAGGCAGCCGTCAAAATCATAGCTCCACGAATATCTGCAGAAGCTTCAGGTTGACGTGCAATACTTTCAACAGCACCTTTTCCAATTAGTCCTATACCAATTCCGGCACCAACTGCCACGATTCCAGCTCCAATACCAGCTGCTAATAGTCCCATAATTTTTTATTTATTAGTTTTGATTTTTGTTCTTAGGTTTATACTGAAAGATCAGCATGAATATGCTCATCATGTTTATGATCATGTTCATGCTCTTCAGCAGCCATTCCAATGAAAACTGCAGATAATAAAGTAAAAATGTAAGCCTGCAGAATAGCTACTAATAATTTTAGTATATATAATATTGAAGTTATAACAACAGAAAATACACTTACACTATATGCTGCAATATTTCCATACATTTCATTAAAAATAAAAATCAGACCAAGTATGGCTATGATCATTATTTTTCCAGACATCATGTTGGCAAATAATCGGATAGCTAAAGCAAAAGGCTTTGTAAAAAGCCCGATAAGCTCTACTGGTATCATTAAGAATTTTACCCCTAATGGAACACCAGGGAACCAAAAAATATGCTGCCAGTGATCTTTAGTGCCACTAAACTGGGTAACTAAGAAAGTGAAAATTGCCAAAACGGCCGTAACTGTAATATCCGCTGTTGCAGTAGCAGCCCATGGTAATAAACCAAAAGAATTCATGAATGCGATAGACATGAACATAGTAAACAAATAGGGCACATAGGTTCTGTATTTGTCACCAAGATTGGGTTTAGCCACTTCATCCCGAATAAACTCGTAGAAAATCTCAAAAAGATTTTGTATGGCTCCTCTTGGAGCTGTATCTGACCCTATTCCCTTTTTGTAGCGAGATCCTGCAAACATAACCAAAAGAGCTAGCGCACCCAAACCAAACCAAAAGTAGATAAGATGAGAAGTGAGTGAAAAATCTATCACCATATGACCCGTGACTGGAGTAATTACGTGATCAATATCTATAAATTCACCAGATGCAATTGCTTTTTTTGTACTACTATAAGTTGAAAATTTTAATTCACCGAGATCATTTTCCCAAAGAAATAGCCTTGGTAGGTATAATTTTTTGCCAAAAAAAGTGAAATAGTCATGATCCGCTACGGTCCCCATAATATCAATGGGGGAGTCGGATTCTTTTTCTGCATCAGCAGCATAGGAGCTGGCCGAACCTAATAAAACAACAAACAGTAATGTGTAAAAAAACTTAAGGTAATTTGTCATTGTTTGACGAATCATTCCATAGTCTATGATGGATCAGTAATAATTCTATTATAGAATTATAAATATAGGAAATAATCAAACTAACTGAAAAGAACATTTGATCAAATTTTATCCTAGAAATGGATAGGGCAATTAATGTTATAATCAGAATAAATCTTATGATTGTACTTAGATAGTAAACGGTTAAGAATTTGTTGGCATTCAATTGCCAACTCTTTTCTAAAATCCAAAGTGCTGAGCCCACAAAAAGAAACGCAATTAAGTAAGCTTTATAAGCGATTTGCCAGGGTAGCTGTTGAAAAAAAAGACTCCCTATTACGTACACGAATAGGATTGGAACCTGGAGTATGAGTATCACTGATGGTGTAGAATAACGCCCAAAAAAAGCAGATAGCTTGCTCAAGAAATTAATCTCCCGTAGTATTTTTCTCTTTACTTAGTTTCTGTATCAAAACAATCATTCTCACTAAAAAAGAGAGCATCCCCAAAACAACCCCTCCTAATAATCCCCAAGGCCTGGTATTTAAATACGAATCAATACCAAACCCAATAAGGATGGGGGCTGCTAAGGAAATAGCTATTTCGGTCCCTAAACTTAGATACACACGATATGACCTGGGAATGATCTTTGAAAGCACCTTATTGCCTTTTTTGGGTCTATATCAAAACATTCTTACCATCAAGCTTCAGAACGAACGAATTCGGATTCATCAGAAGGTGTAATTAGTGCATCATCACTCATACGACATAACCCATTAATGACTGCTCCTTCTTCGACTACTAAAATTTTTGCAGATATATTCCCTTCAATAACAGCACCCGTTCGTAAAACTGCCTTTTGTTTTACAAATACATTTCCCTCTATTTTACCAGCAATATCTACCTGCATAGCTTTAACATCCCCATTTATTTGACCATGATCGGAAACAATTAATTTTGCTTTTGTTGTAACCGTACCCGATAAGTATCCGCCAATTCTAACATCATGCTCAGAGTTTAAATGTCCTTCTAATTCAGAACCTTCACTTAATATATTAACGGAAGGATAATTATTATCAGTAGCCATGTCTTGTATTTGATTTCAGTTATTATTTAAGAAAGTAAAGTTCGGGATCTTGAGGATGTCCTTCTTTCCAAATTTCAACATGTAAATGCGAGGCAGAACTTTGTGTTCCAGCATTACCAACACTTGCAATGACATCACCTTTCACAACCACATCTCCTATTTCTTTGGTAATAGTTCGACAGTGTTTATATACACTCAGGTAACCACCTTTATGCTGTATAGATAGTACGTATCCATTCGTAATTGTCCAACTTATATTAACAACCGTCCCATCTTCTATTGCTTGAACATTAGCTCCCTCTCTTGCCGCTATATCCAACCCGAAATGATTTAATTCCGGCTCAAACGATCTAGATACTATTCCTTTTACCGGATATGAGGTTGGAAATACAGGAAGTTCGTTCAAAACTGATGAAGATAAAATCCCTGTTGAGCTAATCGAAATGATATCTTGATTATTCGATTCTAAAAGCTCCTCTTTTGCTTGAATTTCTTGATACAAACGTAAACTTTGCAAACGTTCGTTTAAGACCAAGCTGGTATCGGTACTTAATCGAATAATCGTTTGCATTTGATTAAGTTGCTGATCTCTGGCTTGTAAAGAGTCCTGAAGCGCATTTATTCTATTTACAACAGCACTAAGGTTTTTATTGATTTCAGATTCTTGACTGCTATAAAGAAGTCCACCTAAGGGAGTGAACATAAAAAGAAAAATAATCACCAAAAGTAGTGCTGCATGTGTCAACAGAAAACGCTTAACCATAATCTTAGGTAAAATTCGGAATTCTTGAGATCCATTAGGAACCGAATCATCAATGATGATGATTCTGATTACTTTATTCCGAAGATTAATAAGCGCTTTGAGAAATGAAGAAATCATTGAAGAAATAGTTTTTACCGCCGGGCCATTGGAACAGACGAAAATACAATATCAAATATGCATAAAATTATGGTAAAGCACCTAGCTATTCTGAGTCAAAGCATCTAATTCTAATGCTAAATCTTGTGCTATCTTTTCTCGGTCAAATTGCTTCACGAAGGCGTGAGACACCTCTGGCAGGGAATCTTCAGATATTGCTTTCATGAGCTTTTCGATAGCCGCATAGGCTTCTTCAATTGAATCAGGTTTGGCGATAAAAGATCTACCATATTGTTGTAGTATGTTCATCGTATCACCCTCTGGAATCAGGGCTAAAATAGGCTTTCCACTAGCCATATATTCATAGGTTTTACTAAGAGTAATCGTATGGGACTTTTGTTTATGATTGTTATTTAACCACAACACATCCGCTTTTTGCATGGAACGCACGGCATCAAGATGATTCACATACCCATGAAAATAACACTGCTGATGTAACGAAAGGTCGCTTAAAAGATCTTCATAGGAATCATGAGTACTTCCTTGGAAATGCAATTCAACTCTACTTTCCCACTCACTATGTCTATTGAAAAAAGCTCGTATAGCTCGCAAAAAAGTTTCAGGACCACTCTGGTCATAAAAGGTCCCTGAATACAAAAATTTTACGGCCTGTTTATTTGTTTCTGAGGCAGGAATATCATCAAAGTCTTCAGGATCATACCCATGAGGTTGAATACGATAATTGGGAACCAAGGGATGTCTTGCTTCGATGGCTTCTTTGATTGGCTTATTGATTGCAATAATCATGTCGGCAACTTTTAATGTCTTATTCTCTAAATGTCTCATCCAATAACGATGCAGAAAAATTGGATAACGTATCAAATGACTCTCTAACCAATCATCTCTGAAATCATATATTACCGGAAGTTCATACATCTTTTTTATTTCGCTGGCCAACATCAGATTACTATATGGTGGAGCGGTTGCATAAATGGCCTTTATGTCATGGGTATCCATAATTTCATGAACTTTAGCTAATCCATGAGGTATCCACCCCTTTTTATTATCTGGCAAAAGAAAGAATTGTGAGAGTTGTCGTAAGAATCGCGCTATCAATGGTGTTGGATTCCATTGTTTTTTTGAGGTCCCCCAATGCAATGGAGTTCCTCCAGGAACGCGATAAACAACTACTTTGTCCTCTCTAATAAGTTGCTCTAGTTCTTCTGCTAAGTGCTTGTCGAATCTATGATAACGACCCGGTTCAGGTACGAGAATGATGGGTTTCCAACCAAACTTATTCAGGTATTTAACATATTTTAGAGGACGCTGAACTCCACTGCCACCCATTGGCGGAAAAAAGTATACAATAAATAGCAGTTCTTTCATCGTATCTGGATACGGATAAATTAAACCGAGTAATTAGGGGCTTCCTTAGTAATCTGAACAGTATGAGGATGACTTTCTTTATATGCTGCTGCAGAGATCTGTACAAAATGAGCACGCTTTAAAGCCGAAATATCAGCAGCTCCACAATAACCCATAGCGGCTTTCAATCCACCCGTCATCTGATGAACTACCTCGCTTAAATATCCTTTGTAAGGAACTCGTCCCTCTATTCCTTCAGGAACCAATTTTTTCAAATCATCCTCTACATCCTGAAAATAGCGATCTTTAGAACCTTTCTTCATCGCCCCAATGCTTCCCATCCCTCGGTAAGATTTGTATTTTCTAGATTCATAAATAATGGTTTCACCCGGACTTTCATCTACTCCAGCAAACATAGAGCCCATCATAACGACATCGGCACCCCCCGCAATAGCTTTTGGTATGTCACCGGTTTGCTTAATACCACCATCGGCAACCAAGCCAATACCATGTTCCATGCAGTATTCACTCACCTCCATAACTGCACTCAATTGTGGAACTCCTACACCCGTAACAATTCTAGTTGTACAAATTGATCCAGGACCAACGCCTACCTTAACCACATCGGCACCAGCGTCTGCCAATGCCATAGCTGCGTCGCGTGTAGCAATGTTCCCTCCGATAACATTAAGGGTGGGATAGTTCTTTTTAATAGCAGTTACAGTTTGAAGTACCCCTTCCGAATGACCATGTGCCGTATCCACAGTAATGATATCTACACCTGCATGAACCAATGCAGCTACCCTTTCCATGGTATCGGCCGTAACTCCTACGGCTGCTCCCACACGTAGCCTTCCCAATTCATCTTTACACGCATTCGGGAAGTTCATCTTCTTTTCAATATCTTTAAACGTAATAAGACCAACCAATTTTTGGTGTTCGTCTACGATAGGTAGCTTCTCAACCTTATGAGATTGAAGAATTTCTTCGGCTTGAATCAGATTCGTACCTTGCTTAGCTGTAATGAGGGGTTCTTTGGTCATGATATCCCCTAGCTTTTTCGACATATTGGATTCGAACCGTAAATCACGATTGGTAACGATACCTTTTAAGGTACCATGTTCGTCGACAATTGGAATACCCCCAATTCGGTGTCTGGCCATCAAATCTCTAGCATCTTGCACCAAAGCATCGGCCTTTAGTGTTACAGGGTCGACTATCATTCCGCTTTCACTCCTCTTTACTAATCGGACCTGCTCTGCCTGACTCTCGATACTCATATTCTTATGCAGCATTGCAATCCCTCCTTCTCGAGCGAGAGCAATGGCTAGACGATACTCTGAGACTGTATCCATTGCGGCACTCAGTATGGGAGTATTTAACCGTAAAGTAGGAGTTAGTTGTACGCTAATATCAACATCCCGAGGCAATACCTGAGAATAGTGAGGGACCAAAAGCACATCATCATAGGTGAGCCCTTGTCTAGAAATACGTTCAGCGTGAGAGAATTTAACTTTCGACATAGGGAAGAAGATTTTTTTCGGTTTTGCCAAGATACAAACTTCTTCCCGGTATTTAATGCCAAAAATTAAATTTATAAGCTCGGTATTTTTAAAACCTCAATGGTTGTTTCAAGACTTGATACTCCATCCAAAAAGGACTGGACCCAATAGTATACCCGATTACGTCTATTTTTCACATAGGGATCACAACTTGAATAGCTTCCTTGAAGCTCCTTTACGATGGCTTTTACATCATCGTAGATTTCAATTTTTAAACTGTCGGGTAACTGTCCCCATCCCATAAGCTCGAAGGCTTCTTGTAAATCTTTATACTCGCGTTCACTCTCATGGTGAATACGATCGAGTAGTGGATTTATGAATCGATTTTTATTTCTCTTAATAACCCGCTTCGAGGGAATACGGTTTGCGGGTTGAAAAATGGGTCTAGGTAATGATGCGTTCATTGGATTCTCCTGTTTTGTTTATGTTCAGGAGTAAACTAAACACCTAGGGTGACACCATTATGTCACCATTACCTCAACTAATTTGGATATAGTGATTTTTTTGCTGCGAGTAAGGTGTTTTTCATTAGCATAGCAACAGTCATAGGCCCTACACCGCCTGGTACAGGGGTAATCCATGAGGCTTTCTTCTTCACAGAATCATAATCGACATCACCCACCAATCGATAACCTTTCTCGTTGGTTTCATCAGCTACTCGATTAATGCCCACATCAATTACCACAACACCCTGCTTTACCATTTCGGCTTTAATGAGATGAGGTTGACCCGCTGCGACTATTAAAATATCGGCATGTATAGTATGCGCCGTTAAATCTCGAGTATATTTGTGACAAATGGTGGTAGTCGCTTTACCCGAAGAATTTTCTCTAGATAACATCACAGCCATGGGACTGCCTACAATGTTTGAAGCACCTACAACTACGGCATGCTGAGATTTCACTGGAATGCTATAATGTTTCAATAATTCCATGATACCTGCTGGTGTACAACTCTTAAAGCAAGGTTGATTTAGAGATAAGCGCCCAACATTCATAGGATGAAACCCATCAACATCCTTACGATGGTCAATGGCTTCTATAACCGAGTGTTGTGATAAGTGGCTTGGTAAAGGCATTTGAACCAGAATACCATCAATTTCATCGTTTGCATTACATGATTGGATGATTTCCTTTAGTTCAAATTCGGAAATAGTATCCTGCAAAACCATGGTATCGGTTTCGATACCAACTTCCATGCATGCCTTTGTCTTGGTACCTGTATAGACAATAGATGCTGGGTCATCTCCTACGAGTATCACTTGCAGAAATGGTCTCCGGTTACCTTTCGTGCACCATTCTTGTACATCTTCTTGTACTCTTTCTCGAAGTAAGGCCGCTACTTTCCTTCCATCTATAATTTCAGCACTCATAATACATTCCTATGTTTGGGTCATTGATGGTGTTTACAATCCATTCATTAATTGACCCAATTCCAAACCACTAATAATGATAATAAAGATACGTTAATATCTGCTCATGTACCGCATCAATTCTAGAGACTTTATCCACAAAATTATTGGCAGACAAACTAAAGATTAGTCGTTCACCCGATTGCGTATAAAGATAGCCACTTAAACTTCTTGCCCCACCAACGTAACCTGTTTTGGCAAAAACCTGCCCTCTCAACGGACTTTGTTTCATACGGTAATGTAGCGTTCCGTCTTCCCCCATGATGGGCAAACTCGATATAAATGCTTCGGATTCTGTATGTTCACTCATAATAAACAGCAGTTCGGAAATAGTGGAAGTAGTTAAAAAATTACCACCTGCCAAGCCTGATCCATCTCGCATAACGACATAGGTGGTATCTAATCCCAAAGAACCTAATGCGTTGCGCACCACCTCAATTCCAGCACTTGTACTTCCTGGTTGCCCTAGCCTCTCCGTAGCCAAAGTTTTGAGTACCATTTCGGCAAAAAAATTATCACTCTCTTTATTAAGCCAACGTATAATATCTGAAAATGGTTTAGATTCATGGCTCCCTAACAGGATCCAATTATTTTGCGCATCCAAGACTTCTTCATTAGTCCAGATAGCCTCATAGCCTGACCATAATGAAGCTCCTAGTTTTTCTCTGGCAGCATTTATTGGGGCTTTAAAATTATTGGGCCACCTCCTTTCAACCCGAAAAGGTTCTTCTGTGAATTGCTCACTTACCATGCGATTAGTGGCAAGATATTTCACGAATGAATCCATGAAAAAACGAGGTGCATCATGTATGGCTAAAGATTCGGTTTCTTCATAGCCAGGAGGTAAACTACTGGCTAGATACAGAACATTAGACTCCCAAGATCGCCTGTAAAATTCATCATATTTGGAGGTCTCTTCACCAATAATTTGCTCATTTACCATGGTTACATAATCGGTGTTATCCGGAAACCATGTGATCTGGGGCCGGTCCCCTGTACCCCCATTTGCCTGAATAACTAAGTCCACGGCATTGTTATTGAAACTCAGTTCGCTGATTTCAACCCCGTAGTAAAAGTTTAGATCATCCCAATCCCATCCTTTAGGATAGGTTTCGGCATCAAAATACCCTAAAAGACCTATCCACTGCCCCGTCCATGACGAAATTCCAGCTTCCAAGAGAAGAGAACGAAGATTATCAAATACATGGTACCTGTTTTCATCATACAAAAATCCTGAAATAGTAGGATCCCCGCTTCCTACCATTATTAAGTCACCAACCCAGACTGAATCCTCTACATAACCATCGCCATAAATAGAGGTTTTATAAGTGAAGTTTGCCCCTAATTCATGCAGGGCCGCTGCTGACGTGATTAGCTTCATATTCGATGCAGGTACCATCCATTTATCCGCATTCCACTCTTCTAAGACGTTTCCTTCACTGTTTCTCACACTTACCGACCAATGAACGCCTTTACTATCGGATTGAAATAATAGATCCTGAACACTTTGAGCCAGACTAGCATATGAAAAAACTCCAAGTATTACTAAAACCTGAAACCATGTGGATAACATCTGGGTGCGAAGAATAAACTGTTTCATGAACTTTGTAGAATGCATTCGGTATTGCTTGAAGTTATGAACTATAAAAGTGAATTTAAAAGTAGATCTGCTCGGTTTGTTTTATAGCATCTATAACGTGTTCTGGAGATTTGGCCTGATATAAACCCTCTCGAAATTCTAGGTGATTCATCAGCTTTGAAATCCTGCTCAATCGTTTAATGTGATTACGATGATCGGAATGTGGTCCCACTAATAAAAAAACCAATTGAACCGGCACATGATCGATTGAGTCAAATTCTAAAGGGAATTTTATCCGAGCAAAAGCAGCAAAACTCTCAGTTAAGGCCTCCGTTTTTCCATGGGGGATAGCGAGTGCCTGGCCTACACCTGTAGACATAATAGATTCACGAGTAATTACCGCCTCTCGAACCTGAGTCAATGTCTCATCTGACAATGTAGACGAGAATACATCGACTAGGGCATGAATGCATTGGAATTTATCCACTACCTGTAAATCGAGTATGATGTGTTCGGATGAAAGTAACTCGTGTATATGCATGAATAGTGAGTTTTATAGCTAAAGAATATAGGAAGCTAGCAGTAATTCTATCAAAGTGAAAATGAAACAAATAAAGTGAAAGAGACTATTTTTTCGTAAACTAAGATATGATGATGCGTCACGTTTTTACGGTTTTCAAGAAAGATTTGAGAGTAGAATTTCGAACGAAATATGCACTCAATATGGTAGCCGCTTTCATAGTAGCTTCTCTCCTATTAATTTTATTCACTCTAAAAGCTCAAGAACTAGATCCCACTCCAAAAAGTGGGCTTATTTGGATTGTTGTTCTTTTTGCTTCGCTCACGGTGCTGGGACGGTCTTTTATTCTAGAAACTGATCGAGGAACCTTTCAGACACTACAAATCTATGCCGATCCTAGTTCGGTTTACTTAGGTAAGTTTCTGTACAACCTAAGTTTCAGTTGGCTTATTTACGCGCTTAGTTTCGGACTATATGGTTTTCTTATAAAATGGAGCATTGTATCCTATTCGGCTTTCTTTTATATCATGATTTTTGGCACAATGGGCCTGTCTTCTGTTTGCACCTTAATTGCGGCTATTGTATCACAAGCCGATCGACAAGGAGCCATTTTTTCTGTGCTTAGCATCCCACTTTTTGTACCCTTTATATTATTACTGAGTCGGTTGACCAAACGAGCATTTGTAGATGGGTTAGAACTGTGGTGGAATTCCGAAATCGCAGCTCTAGTTGGTTTTGTTGGGGTTACGAGTATCGCAGGTTGGCTGTTATTTGACTTTATTTGGGAGGAGGATTGATGGGGTTTCAGGCTAATGATTTAATAGGCCAATCTAGGGTTAAACATTTACTCGATAATATTTTAAATCGAGAAAGAATTGCACATGCCTATTTGTTTTCAGGCCCAAAAGGTTCCGGCTTACTCCCCTTCGCCTTACGGTTTGCAGAACAGGTAAACGCTACTGAGACCAGTAGCCTGCCTTGGCACAAACATCCAGATATTCATGTTTTTATTCCCATGCCTACCTCTTCGAGTATAGACGAATTGAATGCTCGACTGGAGTGGTTGAAGGAAGACTCTTATGCACTGGTTGAATACGTTGATCGCCCAGACAGCGAAAAGGATCGAAACAAGAACAAACAAGCTTTTTATTCGATTGAGTACTTTCGGTCGGATATTCGTCCCGTTACTCGTTTACGACCATTTCAAGGTAAAAAAGTAGTGGTCATCATGACCATGGTAGAAACCATGAGAAAGGAAACTGCAAATTCTTTTCTAAAGTTACTTGAAGAACCATCCGATGGTGTCATGTTTATATTAACCACTCATCACTATGAGCAACTTCTACCAACCATAACCTCTCGATGCCAACATATAGCCTTCGGTCAGAATACTCTTCAAGAAGTAGAGCATGCGTTAATTAACCATGAGGGTATTCTGGAAAAAGACGCCAAACTATTGGTTCGACTTACGCAAGGGAACTATGGGAAAACAAAGACTATAAATGTAGAGGACATACAAGATTCTCGGGATGAAGTGATAGATTTTTTGCGGAAGTCATTTGTGATTGATGCCTCATCTGTACAGAATCTTATACAAAGCTGGACCTCAAAGCATAATATAGAAGGGCTGATTCAGCTTGTTGAATTGATGGAAACTTTCCTTCGCGATCTCATCGTGTATCAACATGGTAAAAACACCGATCCACTCATACATGCCGATGCTCTCGAAACCATTCAGAATATACTCACTCATGTGCAAGAGGCCAATTTCGAACAGATGATTTCGCTACTCCAACCACTAAAAAAGGAACTAGCTCAAAACGTAAACCCAAAACTATTATTTACCGTTTTAGCATTG
Organism: Bacteroidota bacterium; assembly: GCA_009926145.1. Lineage (GTDB taxonomy): Bacteria > Bacteroidota > Rhodothermia > Balneolales > Balneolaceae > UBA1275. The sequence goes on along the minus strand of RFPJ01000021.1, from coordinate 193 downwards.
AATTATGCCAGATTAATGAGAGGATTATCGCCTAAGATATCAACCGATCGAGCGTACGAACATTTACCTTCCATTCATCTTGGGTCTTAATGAAAAAGATTATTACATGACACATCAACTTGATTTTATTAAAATGGAAGCTGCCGGCAATGATTTTATTCTTATCGACAGCAGAAATCTGGACATACCCTTA
>RFPJ01000003.1 GCA_009926145.1 Bacteroidota bacterium | reverse complement strand
TAGTAGTATGATGAATTTGCCCGCATTTATAGCCCTGACTAATCCTCGATTCGCGCATGTCCCAAAGATTATGTACATGCATGACAATCAATTTACTCGCCCCATTCCTGAAGGAGAGCAGCGCGACATGACCTACTGCTATATCAATTATTTAAGTATGTTAGTGGCGGATAAATTGATTTTCTCTTCTCAATTTCATCTAGAAGACCTCTTAGAAGCACTGCCTATTTTCTTGGACCATTTTCCTGGAGACAAACACTATATGACGGTTGAGGAAATTCGCAAAAAAAGTGTTGTACTCTATCCTGGTTTAGATCTGTCGTATTTTGATCAACATCCCGATACCAGAAGTAGTAATGAACGACCTGTAATTGTTTGGAATCAACGCTGGCAATTTGATCGTAATCCAGCCATGTTTTTTCGTGTACTAAACCGTTTGAATGATATAGATATTGCGTTTGATCTTATTTTGGCTGGTGATAGTAAACACGGTAAGCCAGAAGAGTTTACAAAAGCATGGCAGCGTTTTGGGAAGCAGATTAGACATTTTGGTTATGTCGATGACAAAGAGAGTTACAGTCAGTTGCTTCATGCTGGCGACATTGTAGTTTCGACAGCTAGTTATGAATTTTTTTGTGTGTCCATCATGGAGGCTATTTATTGTGGTTGCCATCCATTAGTGCCAAACACCTTGCATTATCCTGAGTTAATTCCTGAAACTCTACACGAGCCATTACTTCATTCAGGCATATTATATAGCGATGAAGATCAGCTCTTTTACATGCTAAAAAATTTGTTAACTAAAAATTCTAAGCCACTGCCTAAAAATACGTTAAAGAAGGTTAATGAGCATCTAGACTGGTCGGTTCGGTACCGTGAATTTGATGCATTATTTGAAGAAATGCTCAATTCTAAAAAGGAGCATCCTCATCGTCAGGTATAGGATTACTTGGTAAAATAGCCGAACCTGTTTCAATTCCCTGACTTGAAGGAGCTAAAGGGGAAGACATTTGAGGCTCACCTAATGGGGTAAAATTATCCTGTGGATCATTGACCGTTAAATTTTCAAATCTAGCGTAATCTTTCACGAAGTAGAGCATTTTGGAACCCACGGGTCCATTACGTTGCTTACCTATGATTACTTCTGCAAGACCAGCGGTGGACTGTCCTTCAGCTGTAGTCGTAATACCGTAATATTCTGGTCGATATAAAAAAATAACCACATCGGCATCTTGCTCGATGGATCCAGATTCTCTAAGGTCACTTAGTTGGGGACGTTTGTCACCACCACGTTGTTCCACTGCTCGAGACAACTGGGAAAGGGCTATCACGGGCACATCCAATTCTTTGGCCAACGACTTTAAACCTCTTGAAATCGAAGCAATTTCTTGTTCTCTATTGCCGCTATCTCGGGTTAAACCTTGCATGAGCTGAAGATAATCGACGATAATTATACCAACATCATGTTCCGATTTAAGTCTTCTGGCTTTGGTTCGGAGCTCCATTAGGGTAATAGCTGGGGTGTCATCGATGTAAATTTTGGAGGAAAAAAGTCGACCCGCAGCTTCAATTAAATCTTTAAAATGATCATCGTTTAGCGTTCCCTTTCTCGCTTCATCTGCCCGTACTCTCGCTTCCATTGTAAGCAGACGTTGAACGAGTGATTGATTAGACATCTCCAAAGAGAAGATAGCAACGGAGGTTTTGAGGTTTTCATCCAGATGCATAGCGGCATTTCGCGCTGCAGTTAACACAAAAGCTGTTTTTCCCATAGATGGTCGAGCAGCTATGATAATCAGGTCGCCTTTTTGCCAACCTGCAGTCATTTGGTCTACCTGTAAACCCGATGGAACACCCGTGATACCATATTTCTTGCCTCGCATATCTTCTAAATAGGCAAGGGTATCCTTGAGAACATCGGCAACGGGCTGAGCACTACTCTTACTTTTTTGATTGGCTAGATCAAAAATCCTTTGCTCGGCATCGTCTAGAACATCATAGGCATCAGTACTGCTATCGTATGATTCTTTGATGACATCGGTACAATTGACAATTAAATTTCTTTTAATTGCCTTTTCAGTAATAATCTGTGCGTGATATTCGATGTTGGCTGACGAACTTACCATTCGAGTTAAGTCGGATAAATATCCGGCACCTCCAACCTGATCTAATAAATTTTGATCTTTGAGCTCGTTCTCTACGGTTAATAAATCAAGGGGATTATCCCGCTCATATAGATTGGAGAGAGTTTGATAGATATGTTGATGCGCTTGTTTATAAAAGTCATCAGCTTTTAGCATCTGCAATGCTATGGTGGCTGCACCATGTTCGATAAGCATAGCACCAAGTACGGCTTGCTCAATTTCGACCGCTTGAGGAGGAATTCTACCTTGTAATGAATCGCTGATATTGTCCACGTTTAATCGTTTATTTACCTCTAATTTAGTGAAAAATACACCTACCTGGAGATGAACTTTTTAACATTCTTTCCGCAAACTTATCCACATTGGAACAAGCATAACCTTTACGATTCAACTAACAAGGGTTGAACATGCGTCCATGTTGCTCGTTTGTGATGAGTTTGTTTAAGTAAGAGTGAAATACTGTGTGTGAATATAGATTTTTGGCCCAAAATGGAGTAGACATCACCCATGTTGAGTTGGCTAATATCAACTGCTTGATCGCCCAGTTGATGCACTAACAGACGGCCCAATGACTCATCTAGAATAAGTATCCAAGGACTATCAATGGTTTCAATTACCCCCCTAACAGCGTTTAAATCATCCTCAGATACATATAGTTGCTTATCTTTTGACAAAGGGTGATGGGTAATATGAACATGAACCTTTTCAAGGTCCTTGTTTAGTGCAATAAGTAACTTTTGCAGCATGCTAAGCCCTTCATTCGAGTCATCTGAACGGGTAATTTCTGTAATGAAATTATCCGATTTGGTTGCGATAATAATTAGTTCAGCCTCTTGCTTTGGTTGTCCACCATCACTTAAAAAAGAGTTTTCCAAGCTTTGAATAGGTAGGGGGGCTAAATATTCAGCTTGTTCACCTAAGTACTGTTCTAACTGGTCTATAAGTTCTTTGGATGGAGTTTTCATATATATTAGAAAGACTAGAAGGAATCTTCTTACAGATTAATTAAGGAATCAATAGTACACAATTCCTCTATTATTTCAGAAGAAATCTGCTCTAAGTAGTAACCATCAGAGGTGTAGTTTGATAGTTTCAAAGGCACTATTCGATTTTGTAGCCCTTGGGTATATGGAATGGCAACACGAATATAATTATCTGTCCAACCTAGAAGTAGATCATTTTTGGGGGTACTTTCAAATAAAACTTCTCTCGTACTATTCAGGTGGGATAAGTCGAAAGATCTACGTTTTTTACCAGAAAGCATTCGATAATGATGGGTACGATTTTTTCGTTCGCTTTTCTCGATGATAGGTCTTAATGCTAGAGCGTGGGTATCTGGTCTTTCGGAATAAGTAAATACGTGCAAATAGGAGACATCTAAGGATTCTATGAAGGAAACTGATTCTAGAAAGTACGATTCGGTTTCCCCTGGATGCCCTGTAATGACGTCCACACCAATACACGCATCGGGTATTTTCGATTTAATATAGGCTACTCTAGAGGCATATAAACTAGCATCATAACGTCTTCTCATTAACTTTAAAACGGCATCTGATCCAGATTGAAGAGGCATATGAAAATGAGGTTGAAGAGTCTCCGAATCCGCAACCAAATCGATGATATCTGTGGACAGTAAATTGGGTTCTATAGAGGATACTCTTAGTCGCTGTATTCCCGGAAGGACATGTAGCTCATTTAGCAAATCAAAGAAATTGTCTTCTCGTCCAAATCCAAAATCACCCGTATTTACACCTGTTAATATGATTTCTTTGAATCCCTCGTCAATCAATTTTTGTGCGTGTAAAATAACGGACTCAATGGAAGGGCTTCGGCTAATCCCTCGTGCCAAGGGTATGGTGCAAAAAGAGCACTTATAGTTACAGCCATCTTGAACTTTTAAAAATGCCCGAGTTCGATCATCCGACGAAAAAGCATGATGAAATTCGGCGGCTTCATTGATATCTGAGCGGTGAATGATGGTCTTTTCTTGTTTTATGAAATCATCAAAAAGATGAAGCAGTTCAAACTTTTCCTTGGCTCCTAAAACAACATCAACCCCTTCGATCTGGGCGATTTCATCCGGTTTTAATTGAGCATAGCACCCAATAACAGCAATAAATGCATTAGGATTGGTTTTGCGTGCTCTGCGAACAGTTTTTCTACATGTACTGTTGGCATCTAGCGTAACGGAGCAGGTATTAATGATGTAAATATCTGCAACATCATCAAAGTTTTTTTCAAGATAACCTGCCTGTATAAATTCTCTTCTCATCGAAGATGTTTCAGAGAAATTCAACTTACAACCTAGTGTTTCAAACGCTACTGTCTTTTCTTCCAAATGCATATTCAAAGATAGGCATAAAAAATTAGCACTGCCATTTAAAGCCTTTCTCAAACATGATAATAGGTGGAGAATATTTTCTTTTGTATTAAATGGAATAAACTCGCACTTTTAGCCGAATACCTTATTGAATACAAGACTAACTAAATCATACCATTCAAATGATGAACTCGAGTAGGAAAGAATTTTTAAAACATATGGGGATTCTTGGTGTTGGTGTAGCGGGTGCTCCTATATTATTATCCGGTTGTGCAACTACTACGGAAAAAACGTCTAAGCAGCTAAATACCCCTTTAGGATTACAGATTTATTCACTACGCAACGAGTTAAATGAAGATTTAGAGGGAACCATTCAAGCCATTGCTTTGATGGGTTATGAGCATATCGAAGCCTATGGCTTAGGTGAAGACGGATTATTTTTTGGACGCTACACGCCTGAGAATTTTAATAGAATAGTTACGGGCGCTGGAATTAAAGTAGCCTCCGTGCATACATCTTATTTTACTGCTGATAAAAGCAATGTGTTTATTTCAGCAGCAAAAGCTATGGGTACGGGACATATTGTAATTCCTTATTTAGATCAGAATATGAGGGATAATTACGATGCAATTGCAGAAAATTTAAATGCAATTGGGGCTCAATGCCAAGAAGAGGGTATTCGTTTCGGGTATCATAATCATGATTTTGAGTTTGAAACTACCGATGATGGTCGAGTGCCCATGCGGATTTTAATAGAACAAACAAATCCGGAGAGTGTATCCTTTCAAGCCGATTTGTACTGGATTACTAGGGCGGGGGTTGATGCTCTTGCCTTTGTGAAAGAATATCCCGGTAGATTTATGTCATATCACGTAAAAGATGCCAACAGTGAACTCGAACAAACAACAGTAGGTACAGGCATTATACCATTTGAAGATATATTCGAGTTGAATGAAACATCGGGTGTTGATTTTCTATTTGTGGAGGACGAACGAACCGATGATCCATTGAAGAACGTTGAAAACGCTCTTTTATACTTAAAATCACTGTAGGTCATTTCTGAAGCGTACACATACCAAAACACTATACTCGAGAGAAGTACCCATCAATTACGTGAGGATATAGACTATCTATCACGGTTTATTAACCAGGATAGGGTAGATCGCATTCTGGAAGTCCTTACTGCCAGAACAAGGCATTTAACCGTGGTATTGGAAGATATTCATAAGGCTCATAATGCCAATGCTGTTTTGCGTAGTTGTGAAGGATTTGGTGTTCAGGATGTGCATATTATCGAGAATACAAATCGCTTTGAGTCTAGTTCCACCATTTCATTAGGCGCTCATAAATGGTTAACTCTTAGTAAGTATTCAACGCATGACTCCAATGTGAAGGAGTGTTTCAACCAATTGCACAATCAGGGATATACCATTATTGCCACCTCTCCACACTATAACAGTAGGGAAATCTCGGATTTAGAAGTAGATGATAAAACAGCCTTAGTCTTTGGAACAGAACTAGATGGGGTAAGTGAAGAAGTGATAGCTCAATGCGATGGATTTGTTAAAATCCCTATGGTTGGATTTGTAGAAAGTTATAATTTGTCGGTTAGTGCCGCTATCTGTTTACATACTCTTAGTGCCAAATTGCGCAAAAAAGCCCACGACTCTTGGTGTCTAAGAGACAAAGAAAAATTACAACTTCAGGTTGAATGGATGTTGAAATCCACAAAAAATGGCCGAAGAATTTGGGAGAGGTATCTACGTGAACAAGGTTGATACGAATACCAAAGATTGTGTCTAGTTTATCGATCTAATGTGACTTGTGCATCCGCAATCCCTAAAGCGTAAGCCGCCATGGTTGCAACACACTCATTAAAATCTTCTTGATTCAGCTTTTCAATGGTATCACCGTCGGTATGGTGAAACCAAAAATACTTTTCACCATCCACATTTAGTCCCATTCCAGGTACTCCTTTATTCATCAATGGCCCAATATCGGCACCGCCTCCACCTTTTCTTAGCTCATTGGCTTCTATTGATTCGAGTAACTGAGCTATTTCAGTAAGTTGATCATAGGCTGTATCCGTACCCGAAAAGCCAAAACCTAAAGGGTCAAACACTCCCGCATCCGACTCCATTGCAATAACGTGTTTTTCCAAGCTTTTTTCGTCTTCCTGAACCCATCGTGCATATTCATTAGCACCTCTAAGTCCATTTTCTTCGTTGGTCCACAATACAACTCTAATAGTTCGTTTAGGTCTTATTCCATTCTCAATGAGTAGACGAACCGCTTCCCAAGCAGCTATACACCCACCTCCATCATCCATAACTCCTTGACCCACATCCCAAGAGTCGATATGACCACCTAAAACTATAATTTCATCGGGTAGTTCCGTTCCTTGGTATTCCGCTATTACATTATGAGATAATGCATCTTCTTTGGTTTCTGCTTCCATATATAATTCAAATCGAACGGTTTCGCCGCGTTGAATGAAACGATCGATTAAATTGGCATCTTCAACAGTAATAGCAGCATGAGGAATTTTTGGAACTCCATCCTCATAATACATCACTCCCGTATGTGGAGTTTGTATCGAATAAGAGGCCACTGAAGCTATTATACTAGCTATTGCACCGTGTTTTGCAGCTTCAATAGCTCCATTCACTCGATACGACACAGTTTGTCCGTAAGTGGTAAACGGGACATTGAATAATACTATGTTGCCCTGAACCTCGTTTTTGCGTTCTTCTAGTTCTTCAAAAGAATGCACCACAACGATTTCACCCGCTAAAACTTCTCCATTCGTTCCTATACTGCCACCTAAACCAAGCATAGGTAGGTTGCGAGATATTGGACTAGAGATTCTGGCGAATTCATTACCTCTGACCCAATGTGGAACCATTACATCTTGTTTCCATACACGGTCAAAACCATCGTTAGTCATTTCGGTTACTGCCCAATCAATGGCGTCTTCTAGTTGCTTGCTACCACTCAAGCGAGGACCATAATAATCACCAAGATGAGTGAGGCGATTAAAGCCTAAATCAGAATCTAGTGCAAGATTTATAACTTGTGAAATATTAGTTTCGGTTAGGTTACTAAGAAATGTATCACTGTTGGTATTTTGGGCTTTTAGTATAGGGGCGGAACCAAGGAGTACTAAGTAAATGCAAAGGTATAAGCCTTTGACTTTGAATGGATTGAACATATTATAAACAGGTAAGTTAACTAGAATGACTTTTGGCTGGTTTCAGCGATTTCTTTGAACATGATATATTCCTCGGGAGAAATATCCGCAAAGAGGTATAGAAGAGGATCAACCGCTTGACCATTTAAGTGAACTTCATAATGTATGTGCGGCCCCTCGGTTAGTCCCGAATTTCCAGACTTGGCAATTACTTGGCCTCGCTTCACTTTTGTACCAACCTTAATACCATCCTCATAATCACTTAAGTGGGCATAAAGAGTTTCATAACCAAAACCATGGTCAATGATGACCGTTTTCCCAAAATTACCATAGCGCTTGGCTAATTTTATGGTCCCATCACCCGTTGCGTATACTGGAGAACCTATATCGGCACGAAAATCAAGTCCATCATGAGGCCGGACATATCCTAAAATGGGATGTTCACGCATTCCAAAACCACTCAATAAAATACCATTCCCTGGTTTGATTGCAGGTATATGAGAAAGAGCTTCTTTATGAGAATTATACTTTTCTTTAACTTCTTCTAAACTCACGTCTTGGACATTGATTCTACGCTCTATCTCATCTAATTTGGAACTTGTCCATTCGAGTATACTAGCGGCGTTTTCGCTATAAACTTCAAAGTTTTGATACTGGTTTGAACCTCCAACACCTAGTAGACTTTCTTCCTCTTCAAGTGTCTCTAGGCCCATAATCGATCGGTAAATAGCATTATCCCTTTCCGAAATAGTCGCTAGAGTTTGATCTAAATCTAGAAGCTTTTCTTGGGTGACTTCTAATTGTTGAATGAGTGCTTCATTTTCTGATTTGAGGGCCAATTCGGATGGTGTACCAATGTAGATACTCAAAACCATTAACCCAATACCCGCAAGGGTAATACCTGTCAAAATCCAAATAGAAAGGTTATAGGCAATTTGTTGATACAGATTGTATTCAATGGGCACAAATTCGCACTTTTCGCTATCGTAAAAGTAATGATTATGTATTTGCATAAAGACCTAATTATCTAATTAAATTACTCAATATATGATATAGTTACAATTTACGATCTTGTGCTCAGAGTCGTGAGGCTATTTGACACTATTGCTATTCCAATAGAAATGAAAAATCTAAGATTGGCTGTGACTCTTTTTACTCAACGTCTCCCTCAAAGTATTCGATGGCACGCTTCATACTGGGATTCATACCTTTTGTTTTTTCTGCAATACTGGATTTGATACGTTCTTGAAAAGCTTCTGCCGCATCATATCCATAGTGCTTTAATAAGTGATTCATGGCAATAACTTCAGCAATCACTGTAATATTTTTTCCCGGAGTTATGGGTAGTTGGATATAGGGAATTTCATTATCCAAAATGCTTACTTGGTCGTGATCTAAGCCCGTTCTGTTTATTTCTTTCGCATCATCCCACAGGGTTAATTCTGTGACTATTTCTAATCTCTTTTGATATCTAACGGATCGAATACCGAACATGGACATTACATCGACAATGCCAAGGCCTCTAATTTCCATGAAATGCTTACTCATGGTGGTTGCCGATGCCATCAAGACACTACCTTTTTTCGTAATCATAACCACATCATCTGCAACCAATCGGTGACCTCTCTCTACCAAGTCCAATGCTACTTCACTTTTACCAATACCGGATTTCCCCACAATTAAAATTCCAATCCCATACACATCCACCATGGCACCATGCACCATAGTTTGTAACGCAAATTGGTCATCTAAAAAATCCTTCAGCAACAACATGAAGCGGGTGGTCTCATAAGGGGTGGAGAAAATGGGGATACCTGCTTCTTGAGCTTGTTTCAGTAAGGGTTCAGGTAACATGTTACCATTGGTTAAGAAAATAACCGGAATGTCAAATTTGGTGATGTTACTGAAGGCTTTTAGTTGCTTATCTTCCGGTAATTGGCGTAAAAACTCGGTCTCTGTATTGCCAATAATTTGGACTCTTTGAGATGAAAATACCTTTAGGTAACCAGTGAGAGCCAAACCGGGTCGGTTTAGCTCTGCTTCACTGATATATTTATTTGAGCATTGCCCTTCGGCCGCACAAGCAATTAGATTGATGTTAACTCGTTTTCTGAGCTTATTAATCAATTCCTGAACCGACAATTTATCATTGATCGGTATGGGTGAATGTGTAGAGAAGGGCATTGGGTTATGCGTTAGTTTAGTGGCTTAATTTTTTTTCTTTATATCGCCTTAATTGTCGTTTCATATTTTCAACAGCATCATGAATGGCCTTCTCATAGGTCTCTTTATTGCTGGTAGCCGTTAGACTTTTTTGAGGTATATTTACGACTAATTCGGCACCCTGTGGGTTATCATGATCTGGATGTTCTTCCATAATGAGAGAACATGAAGTAATACGGTCAAAAATATGGGTTAATTTATCCATTTGTTCATGAGCAAAATCCTTTAGTTGTTCGCTTGCCTCAAAGTGCCGGGATGTGATATTCTTTTTCATAGTACTCTCCGTTAATGGTTAGGATTTCGCACGAGGATGTGCTTGTTCATAAATATTCTTTAGGCGTTCGACACTGGTATGTGTATAAACCTGGGTGGAAGCTAGACTGGAGTGTCCTAAAAACTCTTTAATCATGCGTATATCTGCGCCATTATCTAACATGTGTGTTGCAAAACTGTGCCGAAGAACGTGTGGACTTTTTTGGGTGACTTCAGAATACTTCATAAGAGCTTTATTTACGATTCGATACACATGTCTTGAATAAATTCTCTTACCTGAAGGTGCAAAAAATAGGGGATTATCGCCACTCTTTGTTTTCAATAACTGACGTTTATATTTGGACTCATTTACATGTTCTCCTAGAAGGTCTCGAACAGATCTTGCAATTGGAACCACCCGTTCTTTATTGCCTTTACCTAACACCCTAATCCATGATTGAGATAAATTGAGATGTTCAGGATTTAAGGCACAAAGTTCACTAACACGTAAGCCTGAACTATAAAAAAGTTCTAAAATAACACGGTCTTGATATGAGATTTGTGCATCTTCCTCTGAAAGGGTGTCATCTAACATTCTCATTATATCGGGTTGAGGAACGGTCTTTGGGAGATGCTTTTCTTTTCTGGGAATAACAAGTAGATGAGCAGGATTTTTTGCGATCCAATCTTTCTTATACGCATACTTAAAAAAAGATCGAAGAGAGGCTACTTTTCTAGCTACAGTACTTTGTGCTCTTTGATGCTCACTTAGCTCTCCTAACCATAGACGTATAAGTAATCGGTCGATGTACTGTATCTGTACTTCAGCTGTATCAAAGTGTTCTTTTACGAATTCATTAAACTGTAATAAATCCGTTTGATAGGATTGAAGGGTATGGTTAGAGGCATTTTTTTCAACCCGTAAAAATTTCAAAAATGCTTCAATTTCAACGTTCATTTGTAGTATTTATGAGATTTCTCTGCCTTTCCAATGACTCTTTTTCCCAATTATTTTATTCCATAATAACGTAATTCCTAAAATTTGAAACCACAAAACCGTACCAAAGTGTATAAAACTATAGACCATTTTCCATTTAAAAATTATGCCTAAATGGATTCGGATGAAGGTAAAAATGGCTACAGAAACAATAGAGAAGTATAGAATTAGTTCAGAATTATCCGACTGTAGCCGAAAAGTGGAGATACACAAGAGTACTACTGGCAATATGAAACTTAGTACATGCACGAATGCCATGGCTACGAAGCTGAATGTATTTGGAAAGCCGGCCATAAAATTCTTAGAAAAACCTTCCCATACCTCGCGAGCATTGTGGTACATGCGGCAGTATACGGTATCTGCACCATGAAACATTCCAACTAAGTAGTCATGTGTTTTAATTAGTTTGGCCAAAGCCATGTCTTCGACTACTTCCATTTTTACAAACTTATGTCCTCCAAGTTTCTGGTATACTGCTTTTTTTATGCCAATAAATTGACCATTCGCTGCGGCAAATAAATGTTTAAATCTGGGATAGATACTTGCTGGCAGCCATTTGGGTTTTTGATTTAAATAGGCTGCTGGAAATAAGGTGAGCAAAGCATAATAGACTCCTGGTAAGACCAATCGTTCAAAAAAACTACCTAAAATTTGGTGAGGCCAAACGGTTACAGCGTCATAGGTATCAAATTGGGTGGCTATCCTTTCTATGGCTTGACCAGACATCCAAACATCGGCATCTTGAAAGATCAAAATAGTGCCATTTGCTTTTTCGGAAAGTTGGTGGCAGGCCCAATTTTTTCCAAGCCAATCTGAGGGTTTTTCCATACCCTTAAAAAGTTTGACGGATGGATTTACTTTAGCAATCGCTTCTACCAATTGGTAGGTTTCATCCGTGGATTGATCGTCTAAGACAAGTATTTCAAATGGGGGGTGGGTTTGCCTCAGAAGAGAGTCTATGGTTTTAACGATGTTATTGGCCTCGTTGCGGGCGGGGATGCATACACTAATGGTAGCTTGAGTAATTGGTATATCTTTTTTTTGATTTTCCTTGGGAATGGCAGTAATGTAGTAACGGTTTCTAAGGTAATTGAAAAGCGTAAAAACTTGGAATGCTAATGCAAAACCTGCTGCTAATAAGATCCAATCTGATATAATTGTCATCATAACTAGAAGGTAACGAACTCTATATAAACCTCATACACCAGATATCCTAGATGTATATTCGTTCTGATTTAAATGCCGAGCTTCCTCACAAAAAACCAGATATAGGTAGTTATGAATGGTGGTATTTTGATGCTCTAAGTGCCGACAAAAAATGGTCGTTCGTCATAATCTTCTATGATGGGAATCCTTTCTCGCCGGCCTATATTCAAGCTCAGAAAAGCCCATCATTTGAAGGACATGGCACGGCTCATAATTTTCCTGCAATTAGTGTATCTATCTACAATCATGAAAGGGCAGAGTATTATAGTTTCTTAGAATACGCGGCAGACCGTTTAGCAGTTCAAACCGAAGATTTTTCCATTTCGTTAGGTAGCAACATTTTTGAACGACGAATTTTGGATGATAAAGTTGAATACGAAATTATCCTGAATCAAATGCTCGATTCAGGATTTCAACTCCGTGGACGTTTGAAATTTGTTCAGGATACTACAGACCATGCTCCAGCTGCTAACTTTGCAGCGAAAATCTCGCATGAGATTCCAGAGTCCTTTAAACATTCATGGAATTTAATACTGCCAAGAGCAGGTGTTATGGGTAACCTAAATATTGACGGTCGATCGGATATGTATACCCTAGCCTTTAATGGTCTAGGCTATCATGATCACAATATTGGATTTGAACCGCTCAAGGAAAGTTTTGATGATTGGTATTGGGGGAGAGTTCATTTTACCGATTATACCTTGGTATACTACCTTATGAATACTCATGAAGGAGTGCAAAAAAATGCATGGTTACTACCCTTAGAGAAGGGTATGCAAGATTTTACCATTGATCATATCGAATTATCAGATTATTCAGAGAATAGGTTCGGTTTGAATGCGGCCAAGACACTCAAGTGTACCGGTGAAGGATTAGAACTAGTGATACATTCCGATAAGGTCATTGATGATGGTCCTTTTTATCAAAGATACTACAGTGAGGCTTCGTTCGTGACGGGTTCAACCCGAAGAATACAAAGAGGTATCTCAGAGTATATTAAACCTGATCGCATCGCAAATTCCAAATACTGGTGGATGGTGCATATGAGATTACGATATTTGAGTAAAAAAGCTCATTGGGTTCAAAAATCTAGGTTTCTGTATCCCAAGACATGGTAAGATATGATTCTCTTGGCGATTATGTATGCACTTTACGTTTAAGATGCTCTATGAGCTCGCGCAACTTTTGCTCCATATCTTGCTTCTCCGTTAAACGGCTTCCAATCTGAATATGAAGGTTGGGTTTAGAACCTTTAGAATAATCAATGTATATAGCAATAGGGATGATTTCGGAGTGAATGGAATGTTTTTGAATCCATGCTAGACCTGGTTTAAAGTTCAGTGGTTTTGAGTCTACGGGAACGATGGTTCCCTCTGGAAATAAATAAAGAGCGGCATTGGGTGTTTTTAGATGTTCAACGGCGTATCTCAAACTGGTAATGGTATTTCTATGATGTTCTAAATCCACTGAAAACACACCTATTTTTGGAAAGAAGGAATATTTTTGAATCTGTCGTAAATCCATCATTCCTCTTGCTTTCTGCTTAAACAGGCGGGTATTGAGATAATGCGGAATGAGCGGGTCCCACCAGTAATTGTGATTGCAGTAAAATATAGTACTACTCCTGCGATTGGGAAGATAATCTCCATGTATAACTACCTTGTTAAATCGTAATACAAACAAAATTCGAGTTACTTGGTAAAAAAACCACAGATAGAGGGGATGTTCTTTTGCAGGTATAAAATGCACAAAAAAAGCTTTATTAACGTATATTTGAAAAAAACTTAGCACAAATTAGTGAAAAATAGACCAATCCCATACCGCAGTATTTCAGATGCTGAAGTTGAGCGGTACGCCGAAGTACATTCCTATCCTGAAAGTGACACCATACAAGAACTTATTCGGCAATCTGATGATGAATTAGAGTATATAGACATGCTTAGTGGACCTTTGGTAGGGAACCTTTTGCAAGTACTTATTCAAATATCGGGAGCAAGAGAGATTTTAGAGATTGGAACCTTCACGGGCTACACGGCCATAAAAATGGCAGAAGCACTACCAGAAGGAGGATGTATTGAGACCGTAGAAATGAATTTACGATATCAAAAAATTGCTGAGTCTCATTTCAAGCAATTTGGTTTTGATAGCAGGATAAAGTTAATCAAAGCCAATGCTCGAGAATATGTAATCAACCTCCAGAAGATGTATGATTTTATCTATTTAGATGCCGATAAATTGTACTATGAGCACTACTATCAACATACCCTCACACATTTGAAAAAAGGTGGGATTATGGTCGTCGACAATGTTCTCTGGAATGCTAATGTATTGAATCCAAGTGATTCAAAGTCTATGTCTTTGGATCGGTTTAATAAGTTACTAGTAGAAGATGATCGCGTAGATCAGCTACTACTACCGATCAGAGATGGATGCACCGTTTTGAGGAAACGCTAAAAACTATTTTTCAGTTGCGCAGGTTTTTATCCCAAAAACTGTGTAAAGAGGGCAGAAGCTAATAAAACTGGTAAGTAAAAATATGGTTGCAAAAACCAGCAATACGATACCCAGTGTACCACCTAAAGTTCCATTGAAATACAACACTCCTACAACTACTGCAAGGGCTGTACGAATAATTCTGTCTAGATTCCCCATGTTTTTTTTCATGCTGAACTCCATTATTTGCTTCAGTACCAAAGGTGGGAATCGAACCCACACTCCCGAAGGAACACGATTTTGAGTCGTGCGCGTCTACCAATTCCGCCACTTTGGCATTGGACTTATAAGTAAGAGCATTTTCGTATAAATCACAAGACTAAATCTAGGAAGTTTGATAACCCATTGGATGCTTAGATTGCCAGTTCCAACTGTCCTTACACATTTCGACAATATCCCTGGTAGCTTCCCATGATAATTCTAATTTGGCCTTGTTTGGATTGGCAAAGCAGGTGGCTACATCCCCCGGCCTTCGGTCCGTAATTTGATAGGGTACGTTTTGCCCTGTAGCTTGTTCAAAAGCTTTGACTAACTCCAAGACACTGGTTCCGTTCCCCGTACCTAAATTATAGGCGTCACATCCTGTACTTTTAAAGGAATGTTCAAGGGCTTTGACATGTCCTAAGGCCAAATCGACTACATGGATGTAATCTCGTACGCCTGTTCCATCGAGGGTATCGTAGTCATTGCCAAACACAGATAGAATCTCCCGTCTACCTGAGGCTACTTGGGTGACATAGGGCATTAAATTGTTTGGTATACCTTGAGGGTCTTCACCTATCAAACCCGATGAATGGGCACCTACGGGATTGAAATAACGAAGGAGTGTGATCGAGCTTTCAGGTAGGGTTAATGCCCAATCTCGAAGTATTTCTTCAATAAATAATTTGGTTCTACCATAGGGATTAGTAGCCGAAAGTGGAGCATTTTCTGGTATAGGGCTTTTTGTATCCATCCCGTACACTGTAGCTGATGAACTAAAAACCAAGTGATGTACTCCATACCTCTGCATGGTCTCACAGAGTATAAGTGTCGATTGAATGTTATTCTGATAATACATTAGAGGTTGTTCAACGGACTCACCAACAGCCTTATATCCAGCGAAATGAATGACTGCATCAATAGCATGAGTTTGAAAGATCTGGTTAAGGGCCTCTTTGTCCAGTAAATCCTTCTCGTAGAAAAAGAGCTCTTTTTGGGTGATGCTTTGAACTCGCTCTAATGAACGTGGATGGGAGTTCGACAAATTATCGATCACTATTACCTCATGACCGTGGTCTAATAACTCTATACATGTATGGCTACCGATATAGCCCGCACCACCTGTAACAAGAACCTTCATTTTTACCTTTATTTATTCTGATTGCATTAGTGATCTACTGGATACCTATTGAATTATGACCACAGTTTTCTCTGATAGAGCTCTAAAATAAGATGCTTTTTCATCAAAGGAAAAACCATTGGCAAATAGAGATATCTGTTGTCCTCCAAAGGTAATCCGCAATGTCAAAGGCTCTTGTTTATACTCCCCAAATAAACCAAAATGTTTTGCTTTTTCCGGAGCTACACCAAATCGTAATAACCACCACAGAGGTAGTGGGAACTTGGGTTGAAGATGAACGGGGCCTTGGCTTAATTGTATCTCATTAATTTCTTCCCATAACACCGCGAGACCATAAAGTCTATTACTCTTATTAAAGGCAATTAAAAGTCCTTTATCGTAACGTTGAATGTTGGCTTTGGCATCATCAGGTATGGGTGCCAAAGTCGAATCTTCGAGTTGAATATCTTCTATAAAATATCCGCCCGAACCAGAAACACTCAGCAGACGATTGGGGTCTTTGTAAGGGCGTCCTAAAAGTGAGTAAATAAAATCGGTATCCAGAAGTTCACTTTCTTTACAGTACCTCATTATTCAACGGCTTCGGTAACCCCATGGGCTTTTGGACGTCCATTCTCATCTACATGAACAAATACTATTTTTTCGATGGTCACAATGGTTTTTTTGCTGAATTTTGTACGAACTTCGCAGCGAACTGTAATGGAACTAGTGCCAAATTTAACAGTTTCCATACCAATCTCGATCACATCACCTAATTCACCTGAATGAACAAAATTGATTTCGGACATGTATTTTGTAACGATATTTTTTTTACCTAACTGGCAGGCAACAAATACAGCGGCCTCCTCGTCAATCCAACTTAATACGGCTCCACCAAATAAGGTGCCATAATTATTGAGATCTTGAGGTTTAATAATTTTTCTACTATAAAATTGCATACAAAAGTATATTTTATTATATAATGAAGTATAAAATATTTCTTAATCAAATTACGGTAATTCACTATTTAAAACACCTTTTGTTTTTCTTTGTCTATGATCCATTACTTTGAAGCTCAAAATCCTACAGAACTGATTGGGTATTTGAGCCTACAGCTTCAAAAAAATACATCGCCTCTAGAGGCCCCATGGGTAGTGGTTCCCAACCGTGAATTCCAAGAATGGGTCGAGCGTGAAGTTGCATTGAAAAAGGGTAGCTCGGCACATCTGAATTATGTGTTTCCTGTTGAATTGATATGGAAGCTTTATCGTTCTATTGATCCTGAAGTACCTAAAAAATTACCCACAGATCTTAATGCTTTGAGTTTTAGGATTTTTGAACTTTTGGAGAAGGACCCCCTTTTCATGGAAGTATATCAGGGACTTGAGGATGAAATGCAGCGCTTTGCATTGGCCCAGCAGTATGCCGATGTTTTTGATCAGTATTTAAATGTTCGGCCTCAAATGATTTTGGGTTGGGAGAAGGGAATTCATGAATCCAAATATCCTCACGACGCAATTACCGACAGTCAACTTGAACTCCAGATGCGACTATGGAAATCTATTACCGATAGTTTCATAGCTGAATCGAATAATCATATTTCAAGAAGTAGTATCTACCGTAGATGGTTTGAACTACTTCAAAGTGCTGAAATAGAAAGCTTGAAGAATCAATTACCTAAGCAATTATTTGTGTTAGGAGAACGAGATTGGGGAGAGGTACTGCTGAAGAGTATGGAGGGTTTGTCGACCGTTTGTATTGTGCATTTAGTTAACTATAGTAGTTTTTCTTCGAGCAGTCAGAGGAGGGGAACTACCTTTAGTCCATTTTTAAAAAACTTAAGTTTAAAATGGGAACAGAGTTGTCGTAGTTCCGAGGGTCTGTTGAGAATCAGTGAAAACCTCCAAAGACCACAAATGCCTCAAGAATCTAAAGATTCTGTATTCACACTCGAAAAAATATTAGACTTAGAGGGCACTATACATAGTTGTCATTCGCCGAAACGAGAGGTAGAGGTGCTAAAAGATGATATACTTTCATTCATAAAGCAAAATCCCGATGTAGCATTAGACACCATTGGAATATCGGTGCCTGACTTATTGACCTACGCACCTATCATAACTCATATATTTGGACAAGAACCACGTGTTCCTGTTTATTTACCATTAAATCATGCTCAAACGCTTAGAAGTAGTCTGATGATGATTTTAGAGTTGGTGAGTGGTGATTTCAAAATGAATGAGTTGGTTGATGTGTTAAATGATCCAAACATAGCTAGGGTATATGATATTTCAGACGAGGATGTTAATCAGATTAAACATTGGATTACCCAGACAAACATTCACTTTGGTCTTGAAGAAAGTCATCCGTTTAGTTTTAAAGAAGGGTTATTGTCATGGTGGAGAGGCTTCTTGTTTAATGAAAAAGAGTTCCAAGACAGTATTTCACCTAGTCCTTCTCATTTAATCCGTAAGAATGACCACCTTGAGGTACTATCAAAGCTTCAACTCCTCTTTGACCGTTTAAGATTACTTTCTAAAGGTTTACATGCAAATAGATCAACCGTTGAATGGATTGACTGGATTCAAAAAGTTTTTATTGAAAACTTTGAAACTATTCGAAACGAGGAGGGATGGGTATTTGATACAGAAATACAATGGTTAGATAAGTTAAAACTAGAACTCTCGTATGCGAATGTATCGATAAGCCAAGAACTATTTTTGAAATGGTTTCGTCAAGTAGCCATAGAAAAGGATAATCATGCCTCTACTTATGGCTTTGGTATTTTAGTTAGTGAACATATTCCAAATCGCCTTATCCCTTTCAATTACGTGGCTATGTTGGGCCTTAATGAACAAGTGTTACCAGGAAATCAAACAAGGCCTATATTTGATCTTATTCATCGGCATCCCATTTCAGGCGAACGTGAAAGAAAAAAGGATTTACATCGCTTGTTTATTGAACGTCTTTCACTTACCCGCCAACGTTACTTCCTCAGCTACGAAGGATCTGATGTGCATACAAATAAGGTTAAGAATCCTTCACCCTTGATCACTCAACTGCGTTATTTACACCATGAGTTTTATCGGAATCACACCATAAGTAGCCATTCATCGACTGCAGCAATATCGCCAAAACTCTTAGTATTCGATCATCGATTACATGGATTTTCACAAGATTATTTCCAGTCCGATACGGATAAGGTTTCCTTTCATAAGCATTATTACCAGCAGCTTACTACCAAATTATCCGTTCAAAATAGGAACCAGAGTTTTGTAACGAATCAATTTTATGAAGGCCTAAGCATTGAAAAAAAGACATTTGATTCAATTGATATAGTTGATTTGATTCGCTTTTATCAGCATCCAGCAAAATATCTTTTGGAAAGGCAGCTCAGTATTAAACCAGCGTATGAATCACGTGAACTAATGGATTTTGAGCAGTATGAGCTAAATCATTTGGATACATATTTGGTGAAAAATTCTATTTGGGATTCCATAGTGCAAGATTATTCCAAAAGTGAATGCCAAATGTATTTAGAGTCTAAAAAAATTATTCCACCTTTGGGGGTGTATCAGCCAAAGTTTGATGAATTATACGCCGAAATACACTCTTTTTATGAATTAGTGGTTCCTTCACAGCGACAGGTTGGTATGGTTCAAACCGAAATAACACTCGATGATTCTAAACTATTTGGAAATCTACAACTTGGCCAAAATCAATCGATTCAAGATTTCCGATTGGGCTCAATGAGTACTAAATATGCCATTGAATATTGGATAAAATTCCTTTTCAATGCCGTATCTAATAAGGCGAATGAAGCGAATTACTATTATTTAAAATCTAACTTGCCTCGAGTTTGTACGCTTTCGATAGAACATAGTGATCAAGCGTTAGAGACTTTGAAACGGATCGTTAAAGGTTACAAACAGAGTGTTCAATCAGTAGAATCGCTTCATTTTTTACCTCAGAGTTCTTTTGCTTTCATCACCGGTGGATACGACAAGAGAAAAAAAGTTTTTGATGAAAGTAAAGCAAGGGCTAAGGCCAAAGCGGAATGGTTTCCCAAGACTTATGAGTCTCCTTTACCCAGTGAATCAGAAGATATTTGGAACAGTATGATTTGGGGGGAACATGCCCCGGTTGAAGATGACTTATTTGTCACAAAAAGCTATGAGTTTTGGGATGAATGGAATACAGTTAGTGATGATAAACCCTTTAAAGGCCTTAGATGATGCAGGATTTTGATGTAAAGCATGCGAGCCTTAAGGGAATTCACTTGGTTGAGGCCAATGCTGGGACAGGTAAGACCTATAATATCAGTTCGTTATTTGTACGCTTAATTGCAGAAACCAATCACGATATTCGTGAACTATTGGTGTTAACCTTCACAGATGCAGCTACTGTTGAATTACGAGAGAGAATACAGTCACGATGCCGCGAAGTTTTGGAAAGGCTTCAAGATTCCCAAGATTTGGAACCTTCAAATGATGAATTTCTGGAATATGCTTCTCAGAAGTATGCGTCAAATCAGAAGGTGATTTCTCGATTGCAACATGCGGTGTTAGAATTTGATGAATCTCATATATCGACTATACACGGATTTTGTCAAAAGTTACTTCGAGATTATCCGTTTCAGTTTGGCGTAAGTCCGGATTTTGAGCTCCTAACCAATCCAGAATCATTGATTATGGATTTGCTTCGATCTTCTTGGCGTCATTTTTTTGCACCAACAGATTCACAAGTAAAACGATTATTTCAGAATATCATACTACAAACGGGTAAGGGTATTAAGAGTCCAGAAGAATTTTACTCTAAATTTGGCAATATCCTCTATGATGAGCTTCCAATTCATCCTAGAAGTGCTTTAATTCAAGCATTTGAGGATTATCTAAGCGCGGGTAATACTCCAACTTCCTTAGAATCCTTTACCCATTATGTTGAAACTGAATTTCCCGCGAGCTATTGGGAAGTGGATGAAGCACAAGAGGAACTCTTTCACTCACTCACCGATCTTTGGATTCAAGAACTTAGAGTGCGTTTTGGTCAAGAGAAGAAGAAGAGAGCTAAGCTTGACTATAACGATTTGATTCGGATGGTATCTAAAGTGATTAATCAGGCAGATTTAGAGTTTTTATCAGTCCTTAGACATGCATTTCCAGTGGCTCTAATTGATGAATTTCAAGATACTGATACCTATCAATTTGCCATATTTAAGAAATTATTTGAAGGTTTTTCTGAGGGCACCTTGTATTTGATTGGTGATCCCAAGCAAGCTATTTATGGTTTTCGTGGGGCCGATATTCATACCTACTTAGAGGCGAAAGAATGGGTGAATAAAGATCATCATTATAAGCTTTCTTATAATTATCGATCTAACCCTGAATTATTAGCCTTCACTAACCAATTTTTTTCATCTGAATCTTCCAAGCTACCCTTTTGGTTGCCCATTGATTATCAAAATAGTCATCATCCCTCTGAAAAATCGGGCAAAGAATCTCAGGAATATGCTAAGTACAATAATCATATATGGCTAAACGAAGAGGGAACTAAGCGTTTAAATCCTATTCAGTGGATACCCATTCCATCCCAAACATCCGAACAGACAAGTGCCGCCATAATGAATGATTTAGGTAAGAGGGTTAACTATCTACTCAATAATTCTTTGTATCTCTCCACTAATGGGCCACAGGGTATCGCTATGAAAAAGATACAACCCTCCGACATTGCGATACTTGTTCATACCAATTTTCAGGCATTCGATATATATAAACTGCTGACGAGAAACGGCATACCGGCTATTATCAATTCTCAAGAATCGATATATCAAACTCAAGAATCAGAGTATATACGTACTTGGCTAGGTATCTTACAAAACCCAAATCAGGAAAAAGTTATCAATTACGTTTTAGCTCACCCGGTGAGTGGTTTTACAGCAGAACAATTGAGAACAAAACAAACCGACGGTGTATTTTGGACACACCTATTGGATGCTATTTACAAGGCATCTGAAGATATTCAGAAAAAAGATGTAGCATGGGTCCTTAGAGATTTATTTGAGCACTTAAAGCTTTATGACCAATGGCCACTAAATAGTGACTTTGAGCGAATTGTAACCAATATCGATCATCTTTTAGAGATTATACAACGCCAACAAAAATCCAAAGGCTTAGGCCTGAATGGACTGATCCACTTTTTTGAATCTCAAAATTCTGAGCATCGCATTGAAGAAGATGAAGAAATCATTCGACTCAACACCGATGAACAGATGGTAAACATCATTACCACTCATCGTAGTAAGGGTTTACAATTTCCTGTCGTATTTTGCCCATTCGAGTCGGCTGGTAAAACTCCAACAATCACCAACAAAATTATTAAATATCGCATTGATGGCAATCAATACTATGATATACGTCTAGTTGCTAGCTCCAAAAATTTGCATGCAGCAACCATTATCTCGATGATGCGAGAAGAGATAGCCAACAGAATTCGTCTAGCTTACGTATCCATTACCAGAGCCGAGTCTCTATGTTTCCTCTACAATCATTCTGGAATGAGTGGGTGGAGTTCGGGACTCCTAGCAACATGTATGGATAAAGCGCTTTTAGGGTCTTTGATTGAATCAAAAATGAGATCCCCAAGAACAGCTCCTAAATCCAGTTCTGATGAGCATGCCGACACATTGGCATCGCAAATATCAGGTGCATTAAACGAATTGTATGCCCCCTTTAAGGCATGGTCAAGCTCTGAATTACCGGCTATTAAGACCCAGTTACTATCGCCGAAACATGTAGCCGCATCAGTTGACTTGAAATTGAATGAGTTGCAAACACCCGAATCACTCCAAAATTATCGTCGAATCCATTCCTATTCGAGTTTAAAAAATCATCAGTCTTCTACAACCGATTTTTCAATATTTTCAAAATCCATACAGTTAAAGGATGATGATCGAGAAGATGAATATTCAGAGGATTCTAAGGATAGAACAAAAATTGAAACTATGCCTAAGGGGGCAGAGATTGGGAGTTTTTTCCATAGATTAATGGAACAGTTGTTGGAGCAATGGGTACTTGGTCCGTTCAATTATAGAGAATGGGTACTTCAAGAGTCTAGCAATTTCGGGTTGAATGAAGCTCATTCAGAGCAAATCTACTCCTGGGTACGCGCCACAATGGATACCGAATTAATTCAGTCTTGTAGCTTAAAAGACCTAACCAAAAGGCAAATAATTGTGGAGAAACCGTTTCTCATTACATCGGATTCCCTTGAACCCGAGACTCTGTATACCTTAATTAGGGGAAGGGGTAATGATAATATAGATGGCATAAATTCCAACAAACCATCACTACCCAAGGGATTTCTCAAGGGATTTATTGATTTAGTATTCGAACATAATGGGAAATTTTATGTATTAGATTATAAGACCAATACTCTGAAGGGTGAGAATGCGTATGTGCCAGAACAATTGAATAGGGCTATGTTAGATTTGAGTTTTGATGTCCAAGGGCATCTTTATAGCCTAGCCTTGCACATGTACCTTAGCACTTACATGAGTGGATATGATTATGATAGACATTTTGGTGGATATCTCTATGTATTTGTACGTGGGTTACAAAGTGAAAATCCTGATAATGGCAAATATCATCATCGTCCAAATATCCAAACAATATCCGACCTAATGGTTGAATTACTACCAAAGGAGAGGGTATAATGAGCGCTCCAGATATCATTGGTGATTGGTTAACTAAGCAATCTGTATCGAACACTGAATATCAGTTTTACAAGGCGTTTAATTCGTACTTATATGAAGAATTTGGTGCAAATCATGCGGCATCTGAACAGGGGCATGCACAGCGTTTTTTACTTTTGCAATGGTATCAATACCACCGAATGGGTTATGTTTGTACTACCGTGAATGATTTAATCGAGCCCAGTTCACTACTTCATGATTTATATTTACGATTAAAGGGAGAAGAATGGTCCCATGATTTCATTCTTCAAGCGTTGGAGGCACTTCCCATAAAGGGAGAATTTAAGCCATTTATTTTAGAGGAAGATCGTCTCTATATGCATCGATACTGGGTTTATGAGCAGTATATTGCCGATTGGCTGAATCAAAATAGTGATACCAAATCAAACTTCCTTTCAGATAATATATTACCCATTTCATTTTCGGAGTATAAAGATTGGGTTATCAATAATTTTGCCGAATTAGACGACGCTAAGTTAAAGGTGTTGTTTCAGATTTTTAATTCACGCTTTAGTATTGTAACAGGTGGACCAGGTACGGGTAAAACATTTACTCTGGAGAAAATTTTAAGGGTTTACCAACAATGGTTTCCAAACAAGAGTATTGTTTTGGCAGCTCCTACAGGTAAGGCTGCAAAACGAATGGAACAATCGATAGCGAGCGATTTGATTGAAGTGTATGGTAGTCCTATGACCATACATCGAATGCTTCATGCTCAATGGGATGGCACATTCCGACGCACGAAAAAAAATAAACTTTCGGCCGATCTCATTATTATTGATGAAGCTTCTATGATTGACATTGATTTGTTTTATCATGTATTAACAGCATTAGATCATCATACACAGTTGGTGTTGTTAGGCGATCATCACCAACTAGAGTCTGTTGAAGCGGGTAATTTGCTTGGAGATTTATGTGCGGTTTCATCTGCCTCATTCGAGGATTCATCACCTTATCAAGTTTTTGAGTTAAGTAGAGTGTATAGGCAGAATGAAGCAAGTCACATCCCTGAATTAGCTGATGCTATAAAAAAAGGGGACACCACCTTAGTGGAGCAATTACTCTTGGACTCTTCAAATGCTGACCTAAATTGGGTTGTTTCGAAATCAGACCTAGACATGCATGTACCTTTACTTAGTTCATGGGCTGCAAATGACCTTGAATATTCGCTAGCTTTACTTAAGGATAGCGATTCGAAGGATAGTTATAAGGTCCTGAGTCCTCATAAAGTGGGTTCATTCGGATGTCATATTATTAATCGTATCATGGACCAAAGTGCGAGTAAACAAAATGCTCCGAATAGTTCATCTGCTTGGTATCTGGGGCGTCCTGTTATTGTTCAAGTCAATGATTCCAATACCAATCTATTTAATGGCGATATGGGAGTATGCAGCTCTATTTCTCCAGATATGATTGCTAAACTAGATGGAGGGAAAGAGGATATATTGGTCAGTAGATTACCTCGTTATGACCTTGCGTTTGCGCTCACTATTCATAAATCTCAAGGATCTGAGTTTGATCACGTTCTCGTGGTTTTGAATCCAGAGGATTCTCTATTACACACGCGTGAGTTACTCTATACAGCCGTTACCAGAGCAAAGAAATCAGTTACAGTACTTGCAACACCAGATCAAATAAAAAAAGCCGTTTCTACAAGTACAAGTCGTAGAACCGGCCTAATGAAAAAAATTTTTAGCTAGCTTATTTAACTTCAGTCAATTCAATTTTGAATATAAGCATGTCATTTGGCTGAATCGCGCCACCAGGTCTTGGATTTTCACCATACGCTAATTCTGATGGTATGTAGAACATGTAAACAGCACCTTCCTTCATTAATTGTAAACCCTCAGTCCAGCCAGGTATTACACCTCCCAACACAAATTCAGCGGGTTCTCCGGGATTCCCTAATTCATCATATGTACCATCGAAGCGGGTACCATCAATGAGAGTACCCTCGTACTGAACAACCACCGTGTTTTCAGCAGTAGGAGAATCCCCTGTACCTTCTTCAAGAACTTTATATTGTAAGCCTGAAGCTGTTTCCATAACACCTTCTTTAGATCTGTTTTCGGCTAAAAATGCTTTTTGTTCTTCTAGATTTTCGACCTTCATTTGATCCATGAGATACTGACCGAATCTGCCAAAAAGTTCCTGAATATTAACATCTGCCATTTCATTCTCAGTGCTGTTTTGACCGGATTGAAATCCCGCGATAAAATTATCTAAGTCAACATTTCCAAATCCTTGAGCAGATAGTTGATTTCCATTTTGATAACCAATGGCGTAACTCACACTATCAACTAATGAGTTGAGGGATGCTTTTTCAGGATAAGTAGAACTCTCTGATGTACAAGCAAGAGATATTGAGGCGATGGTTAATAATCCTAGAACGCCTAATTTAGATGTCTTTTCAGGTAACATATATAAGTATTTGATTAAGATGATTTAAAAATATTCAATTATCATACTAAGATAGAATAAATCATACACTAAAACACTTTTCACATATTGTATGTATATTAGGTTAAACCAATAGACTATTTATACTACCATTGTTATTTAAAGATTTTAATCTACACGAACTATTACAAGCAGGTTTAAATGATGTAGGATTTCAAGAGCCTACGCCTATTCAGGAACAATGCATCCCACTTTTATTAGAGGGACATGATGTTTTAGGAGCTGCTCAGACAGGAACTGGTAAAACAGGAGCATTTGTAATTCCAGTTTTGGAATTAATGCTCAAAGAAAAGAAAGACCATATCCGGACATTAATATTATCACCAACACGAGAACTTGCTCAGCAAATAGACGAACAGATATTTGCATTAGGATATCATACGGGTACTAGTTCAGCTACTATTATCGGAGGTGAAGATTTTGGTAAACAAGCATCAGCTATTAAAGCAGGTGTTGATATTTTAGTAGCAACACCAGGGAGATTAATAGATCAGATGAAGGTTTCTGATATAGATTTTTCGGGTATCGAATTTCTAATTCTGGATGAAGCTGATCGAATGTTAGATATGGGATTTCTTCCAGATGTTCAACATATCATAGATAAATTACCCAAGAAGCGACAGAATTTACTGTTCTCCGCCACTATGCCAAAAGACATTCACAGTCTGGCTAACAAAATAATGAACAACCCAAAAAAGGTTGAAATTGCAGTATCAATGACTTCTAATTCAGTTGAACAGAAGGCCTTTATTTTGGATGGTCGAGAAAAGATTCGATTTATTCAACGTTATTTTAGTAAGCATGACTGGAATTCGTGCATCATATTCACAGCGACCAAAAAAGGTGCAGATCAACTTGTAAACGCACTTAGAAAAATTGATGTTGAATCGGTTGCCATTCATGGAGACCGAGATCAAAATGAGAGAAATAAAGCCCTTCAGTCATTCAAGAATGGTCAAATATCTGTCATTGTAGCTACAGACGTGTTGGCGAGAGGTATTGACATACAGGATGTTTCAATGATCATCAATTATGATGTACCGAGAGCCGTGGAGGATTACATTCATCGAATTGGTAGAACGGGGAGATACGATAAAAGTGGTACAGCCATCACTCTGGTAAATAGGCAAGATCAAAAATACTTTGAGGCTATTGAAAAGAAAGTTGGCAAAAGCTTAGACGTTATTACTGTAGATAAGGGCAGCATTGACACTCTTTTTGAAAATGATCAACAGGCCGCCAAGAAAACAAAAAAAGGCAAAAAAACATCTGAAGATTCCAAATTAGTTGTAATAACAAAAAGTAAGAAACAATCGGCTAATCAAGAAGTTGGAAGCCATGAGAATGATGGCGCTGAGGTTCAGAAAACTCAATCCACGGTTACGCCTGATTTTACAAAAGCTGAACATGTACAGTTTAATAGAAAGGAGGATGGGGTTTTAGAAATCTTTTTGATGGTTGATGGTGAAGTCAAATTACCTGAAATTTCAAAAGCTGAGGATGAAAAGAATGAGCAGACAAGCGAGTCCAAGGAGTCAAAGCAGGTTTCGAAAACAACTAAGAGCTCTAAACCAACGGTGACGGTGACATTAAAAAAAGATCAAAAAAAATCGAAAAATAAATCAAAATCTCAGCCAAAAAAGTCTTCTAAATCAAAGAAAAATCCTAAGAAGTTTTCTCCAAAAGTTGAAATAAAAACACTTAATCAAGCATCAGAACGGGCAAAAAATGCACCTAAACCAGCAAAGGGAGTTTGGGGTATAAAGATTTAACAAAGAATAGTTAGCGATTGTTAATAGTAACTACGAATTTATAGTCATACAAATACATCATACATAAACGACTATGAAAAAATTCACAATCCTATTGTTGTTTGTTACTTCTATAAGTATTAGCTGTGGCGATCAAGGCGACTCTGGTTATGATACGGGTCTTAAAACTGAAACATTAGACGTATCTAGTGCAAATGAAATAAAGGGGGAAAGACTTAATCTTGTGGCGGATAGGGCTATAAATAAAGTCATCTTCATGATTGGTGATGGTACAGGCGTAGCACAATTATATAGTGGCCAATTAAATGAAGTGGGACCAGGTGGTAAATTACACGTTCAGAGGTTCCCAGTTACGGGTATTATAAAAACTTATGCTGCTGACAATTTAATTACAGATTCTGCAGCTGGTGCTACGGCCTTCTCCTGTGGGATTAAAACTAATAACGGGGTTATTGCTCAAGATGAAAATGGTAATGACTGTGTTACTCTTCTAGAATTTGCTCAACGAAAGGGTATGGGTACGGGTATCATTTCTACCTCGGGTATAACACACGCTACTCCAGCGAGTTTTGTGAGTCATATAGATTCCCGTTCTAAGTATTCCCAAATTGCAGAACAAATGGTATATGCAAATGTAGACGTTATGTTGGGTGGTGGATATGAATATTTCGTACCTATGGATAGTACAGGTAGTAGCCGAGAAGACAATGTAAATCTTCTTCCTGTATTTGATGAACAAGGATACTCTGTAGTGTTTACAGATGATGAAATGTTGGCTACTGAATCTGATAAAATGGTTGGTCTTTTCTCGGATGGAGGGATGCCTAGTGAAAATAGAACCCCTACACTATCTGAAATGACCTCAAAAGCATTACAAATGCTTGATAAGAGAGAGAATGGTTTCTTTCTAATGGTAGAAGGTTCACAAATTGATTGGGGTGGTCACGGAAATGATACACCTTATGTGTTAAGAGAGGTTAAAGATTTTGATGACGCTATAGGGACCGCTATTTCTTATGCTGAAAATAACCCAGGTACATTAGTTATTGTTACAGCAGATCACGAAACGGGTGGTATGACGTTTAATGGAGCAAATTCAGAAGGTTCTATAGTGGATATTGCATGGACTACAAGCGGGCATACGGGAACACCTATACCTTTAATGGCTTACGGCCCACATGCAGTTGAATTCTCAGGTTGGTGGGATAATACCGAAATCGGACTAAAGGTTGCTGAGTTATTAGGCTTTGAAGATTTCCCATCTATCAAAGAGTAAGCAGGCAATAAAGAAGTTAATCTTTAGGGGCAATAATGTGTTATGCGGACGTTTTTTTCATGTGCCTAAGAATTTTGAAGCTAGTATAAACGGCCATCCAAGTTATGATTATTTCAATACCGTATGGAATGAGTTCATTTTGCCAAGCTATGGACCAACTGCTAAATAGCGACTGAGTACTATAATCACTAGGAATACTAGTAATAACACGATAGACGGCAGATAAGGTTAAAAGGATAGCAAAACCGAAAAGTGATGTATTGGAAGACTTTTCTAAAGTTTTGAGAACCAATGAAGAAAGAAGTGTTGTGCTAAAATGTACTAAGTACAAAATAGCTACCCAGTCCATCCTCTCTAGTTCACTGTATCCGTTCCATATGATTTCTTCATTGGCATAGATGTGTAGGATTAAACGTGTAAATCCCTGAAAGGAGTTCACAAATAACCATGCTAATGCAGGGTAAAGTAATAGGAATTGAATGGTGTATTTGAGTTGGAACTTGGTCAAGTTTTAGGGTATTATTGGTCGCTTTATACATTGAGAAAATACAATTTTAAAAATATAGAACGATTAGAGTTTAATATAATATGCCAACCAACGATTTTTTAACCCCTGAAGAGACCATTAACAGCGATAAACAACTCATGGAATCCCCAGAGGTTGAAGCTATTGCAAAAAAAGTAATTGATACTCATAAGCTTGAATTTGGTCCGGCTGAAATTGGGTACTTTTTAGTGTACCCAAATATCTCTAAACAAAGAGCTGCTAAATGCATTAAGGCCTCAAGGGAGGTAAAATACTATTCTGGGAATGATTATTTAATAGAAATTTCTGGTGAGTTGTGGGATATGCTAGATAATCAAACAAAGGAGATGCTACTCTATCATGAATTACTTCATATAGATCCAAGCTTTAAATCAAAAACCCAAGAGTGGAAGATGAACCTGAGAAAACCAGATTTCTCAGATTTTTATACCATCAATGATAAATTTGGAAATGAATGGTATAAAACCGTACAAGCAACGGTTTCTTCATTATATGATTTGGATCCTAAACAAGAGAATAAAGTCTCCATGTAAATAGTTAACCCTAATGCATGATATAGAATAGCCTACTTAGATTAATTATAATAGGAATGGTTATTTATGGGTTTATCTCAACTATTTCTATATCAAAATTTAGATCTTTTCCTGCTAGGGGATGATTAGCATCAATTGTGATGGTCTCCTCCTTAACTTCAGTAATCTGTACAGGTATGGCTTGTCCATTTGGTTGATTTAATTGTAACTGCATACCCACTTTGGCTTCAATTTCAGTTGGTAATTGATTTTTGGGTACATCTACAATCATCTCTGGATTCACCTCTCCATAAGCCTCTTTAGAGGGTATATTAGCAGTAGTAGAGTCGCCTTCAGAAAGACCTATAACAGCTTTCTCAAAACCGGCAATTAATTGGCCTTGACCTAATGTAAACGTGAGTGGTTCACGGTTCTTAGAGCTGTCGAAAACTTCTCCAGTAGTTAGAGTTCCTGTGTAATGTACTGAGACGGTATCGCCTTCTTTAATAGTGGACAAAATAGTAGGTTTTTTATTATTAGTTACCCTTCAAGGTAGCAACTACGCTTCGAAGATGAAAAATATATTCACCTTGATTCTTCCTTGGATTCATTCTCATCACTTTTTTCCTCTGACACTATATATTTTGCCTCAATTTTTGAAGCCAAAATTCGTTCTACTTTTACCCTATTTCCCTCATTAACTTGAACTCGAATAAAGGACCTAGATGACGTAGCTTGTGAAGGCTTATCCAAGTGTAGTACAACTTCATGGTCGTTTGTCCATTCATAACTTGTTACGCGATTCCAAGTGATTGCCTCATCAATGATGAGTATACATTGTGTTTTCAAATTGGGAACTAAACTCAATGTATAGAATAGCAAACCTAATGCTAGTAATGATACTCCTGAGTATAGTTGAATGGGTGTAATTAGTAAATTCAAATCCCAAAATATGCGAAATAAGCCAGCAAGCATTAATGTACTTCCTACGACCACTGGGGTACCGTCAACCAAGAATTCTCGATAGATGTATAGGGGATATCCCGTGGTTCTTTTAAAGCTTATTTGCGAGTGAAACTTTCCAAGAATTATTCCGGAAACAATCCCATAAAATACGGCCATCAAGATTCCTGCGATCTCTTCACTCAATACATTAATCTTGTAAAAACTTAAGGCCAAAATATAAAGTGAGGTCACAATTGTTAACCATATTAGTATGGTTCTAGTGGTGAGAAGATAGATTTTTAGCTTTTTTAACCCGAACAGGTAGCCAGAAATTACAAAAGGTATCGAAATTGCATAAACAACTAGCATATAATGAGTATATTCAAATAAGAAATAAAATGAATGGTTACGATGTCGATTCCTTCTAAAATAGTTATAAATAATGACGATCAGTACCTAGAAATAAGCTGGTCCGATGAATGGGTGTATCAGTATCCATTTTATGGTTTACGTAAAAATTGTCCATGTGTTATGTGCAGAGGTGGGCATGACAAAATGCAAATTTTCGACCCTAAAGCATTTAATTTTGAAGGACACTATGTTTTGACCATACGTAAGGCTGATCAAATTGGTAATCACGCACTTCAAATTCATTGGTCAGATGGCCATAACTCAGGAATGTATCGTTGGATTACCTTGCGGGAGCTGTATGAAGAATGGAAGTCATTATGAAGCCTAAAATTGAGCGTGCTTCTCTATTCTTTATTTTTATTACAGTACTTATTGATGTTATTGGACTAGGTATTATTGTACCTGTAGTCCCAAGCTTGATTATGGAGCTTACGGGTGAAAACATAAGTAATGCGGCCGAATTTGGTGGCTTACTCATGTTTATTTATGCAGGAACCCAATTTATTTTTGCCCCTATAATTGGTGCTTTAAGTGATCGCTTTGGTAGAAGGCCACTTTTATTGAGTTCTCTTTTAGCCTACGGCCTAAACTATCTTTTACTAGCATGGGCACCAACCCTTAGTTGGTTGTTTTTGGCTCGTTTTCTATCGGGTATTACAGGTGCAACCATGACGACAGCAAGTGCCTATATTGCCGATATTAGTACTCCCGAAAAAAAAGCGCAAAATTTTGGTTTATTGGGTGCAGCATTTGGTCTTGGCTTTATCATTGGTCCTGTATTGGGGGGGCTACTTGGTGAATATGGTGCTCGAGTACCCTTTATAGCGGCTGCTATATTGAGTATTGTCAATGTAACTTATGGATACTTTGTTTTGCCAGAATCACTACCGGTAGATCAACGAAGACTGTTCGAATGGCATAGAGCTAATCCACTTGGTGCCATCAAGCAGATAAAAAAACTTTCAACTGTAAGTGGTCTATTTTTGGTGTTATTCATTTTATACTTATCTCATCATGCCACTCAAAGTACCTGGACCTATTTTACCATGTTTAAATTCGATTGGGATGAAGCAATGGTTGGGTTATCTCTGGGAGTCGTAGGAATTTGTGTTGCGGTCGTTCAAGGGGGACTGACCCGAATAGTAATTCCTAAAATTGGAACTCATATGGCTGTATATTTTGGAATCGTTGCTTATGTGATCGGTTTTATTGGTTTTGCCTTTGCAACAAACGGTGTTTGGATGCTAGTTATGGTCCTGCCATATTCGCTAGGTGGATTTGCCGGGCCTTCACTTCAAAGTATTGTTTCGAATCAAGTGCCTTCCAACATGCAAGGAGAATTACAAGGCGTAATCACGAGTATCCTTAGCTTTGCCGCGATAATTGGCCCTCCATTAATGACGCAGTCTTTTAGCTTTTTTAGTACTTCAGATGGCTTTTACTTTCCAGGTGCTCCCTTTTTAATAGGTGCTTTACTCTCATTATTAGCTCTGATATTAGCTGGCTACACACTTCCTAAACCGTCTCTATCATATAATTCCCAAGAAGAACGATTAGCAAAAGTAGAATAACACATATAATACCCGTAATTTACAGTCTGTATGCTTTATGCTAATTTGATGATGAACTATTTAATTTAATCGATGATTATGAGCAAAATACAATACCTAAGCCAAGAAGGATATGATAAATTGGATCTAGAGCTTAGAGATTTAAAAACAAGAGGTCGTAGAGAGATTGCAGAGGATATCGCTGAAGCGAGAGCAAAAGGTGATCTTAGTGAAAATGCTGAATATGATGCTGCTAAAGAAGCGCAGGGACATCTTGAAACTCGAATTACACAATTGGAAGATATCTTAGCAAATGCCCGAATCTTAGACGCAAAGGATTTAGATTTAACCAAAGTACGAGTACTTACAACGGTTACCATTCTAAATATCAAGATGAAAAAAACGATGAAATACACCTTGGTTTCTCCCAATGAAGCAGATTTTTCTAAAGGTAAAATTTCTGTTGACAGTCCTATTGGTGCGGCTCTTTTAGGTAAGGAAGTAGGAGACGTAGTTACTGTACAGGTTCCTGCTGGAACATTAGAACTTGAAATACAAAAAATAGAAGTTGAATAACATTCAGTTGGGTAGCCTATCTTGCTTAAAAGACTTTTATACCATATATGAAACGTTTAATAGATGCTTATCTTTACCGCAAGAAAGACCATACAATAGAATTTTTAGTTCTCAAGCGAGCGAAGAATAAAATTTACTCAGGCCAATGGCGAATGGTGGGAGGTAAGCTTAAAGAAAACGAAAGTTACACCCAGGCCGCTTTACGAGAAATAAAGGAAGAAACCGGAAGCACTCCTGTATCATTTTGGACTATACCGTCGATAAATACATTTTTTGAACATGAGTCCAATACCATACATCTTATTCCTGCATTTGCCGCAGAAATTGAGTCAACAGTTTCTCTGCAACTCAATAATGAACACACAAACTATGAATGGATAACGATAGATTCTGTTGAAGATTTTATCAAATGGCCAGAGCAAGTAAGACTAATTAAGATGGCTCATGACCTGTTGATTTCGAATAGCATCTTACCCGAATGGATAATTAAGGCGTAAAAATGAAAATTTTAGTGATTAATTGCGGTAGTTCCTCTATCAAATATCAGCTTATTGATACTAAAAATAGAACCACTCTTTGTAAGGGTTTGGTAGAAAGAATAGGGGCGGTAACCTCGATTATCCGGCATGAGTTTTTAGACGAAAAACCATTAAAAAAATCCATAGCTATTGAAAATCACTCTGCTGCATTAGGTAAGATTATTGAATTACTTATGCAAGCAGATAACCCATATCTTCATTCCATAGATGAAATAGAAGCTGTTGGGCATAGGGTTGTGCATGGCGGTGAATTGTTTAAAGATTCGGTCTTAATTGATGAGGATGTGGAGTCTGCTATAGAACAAGCTTTTGACATTGCACCATTACATAACCCGCCAAATTTACACGGAATACGCGCTGCCAAAAAGTTATTACCCAATATTCCCCATGTAGCCGTATTTGATACTGCATTTCATCACTCAATACCTCAGCATGCATATTTGTACGCTATACCCAATCGGCTTTATCGGAGATATAAGATTAGAAGGTATGGTTTTCATGGTACTTCCCATTATTTTGTAAGTCGGGAGTACTTTAATCGATTAAATCGAAAAAAAAATGGATCGAAGATAATAAGTTGTCATTTGGGTAATGGGGGGTCTATAAATGCGATTAAAGACGGCAAATCCTATGATACCTCTATGGGATTTACTCCATTAGAGGGCTTAGTGATGGGAACACGTAGTGGTGATATTGATCCATCTATTTTATTTTTTCTGATTGAAAAAGAAGAATTATCACTAGCCAATGTTCATGCATTACTAAACAAACACAGTGGACTATTGGGGCTAAGTGGTTATGCTGGAGATATGAGAGATTTATTAGAGGAGGCAGAACAAGGGGATAGAAGGTGTAACGAAGCTGTTGATGTGTTTTGTTACAGAGCAAAGAAATACATTGGATCCTATGTAGCAGCCCTAAATGGTGCTGATGCATTGTTGTTCACTGGAGGTATTGGCGAGAATTCACCCATCATTAGAAAAAAGATCATCCAAAATCTAGAATACCTTGGGTTAGAGATTGATGAGAAAAAAAATGATGAAATCGTTGGTTTCGGTCCTATACACAGTGAAAATTCTAGAGTTGAGATATACGTAGTTCCCACCAATGAGGAGCTAGTGATTGCCATTGATGCTGCTAAAATAGCCATTGCTTCGAAGCAGACTCCATGGGCATAAATCCCCGTTACATACCAATTTTAGTACTTTTGATATCCTTAGGATGCAGTAGTTCAAAATGGATTATAGAAGACAATACGGCCATTGACCGAACGGAATTCGAGTTGGTAGCCAATAATCAATTCTTGAAAGTTTCTGAAACACCTACCCCAGAAAAACCAATTGTCGGATTTCAGGTATGGGATACCAATACCTACGAATACGCTCAAAAGATTAAAATGGGAAGGTATCTGCAACGATATAGACCTTCTTTTTTAGGTTTAGTCCTTGGTGCATCTGGTGCGTATTTATCTTACTTAACTTCACAAAAATTTTCCAATGGTAGCTTGGAGCAGTATATGTTGCTGGGAACATCTGGTTTAAGCTTGGCCTTAGGAATGATTGGGGATAGAGAAATGGGTACTTCATTAGCTACTGGGGAAGAGCGTTTATTAAAAAGAACAGGTACAATCGAACTTACAGATACACTATTAACTTATCGTCGACCCCTGATAAATCCTACTTATACCATTTATAGCAGCAATGAAGCGGTTGCGATTAGAAATGAGGTCAATTTTGATGGTAATTCATACCAAATCAATCTCTTGGAAGAATTAAACCCTAATGATTTCACATTTGATGAGCAGCAAAATATTCGAATTGAATTAGACTTTAATGACAGTACCTATATCTATCCATTAACTATTACCGACATATTTGAACGGTTTGTAGTTGTAGAATCAAATATTAGTCCATTGCGTCAACAACCCAATAATTCAAACAATTCAATACTCACTGATTTGGCGAGGGGCAGTGAATTATTGTATTTGGGTGAATTAGAAGATTGGTATAAGGTACAATATGGTATAACCGAGACGTATCTATCAAAAAGTGATGTTCGCCCGATTTGGCGGCCAACCAATTATATTGATGAACTTTCCATTGTGACATTGCCTAATATCCCTTTTGGAAATGTAGATGTTGAGAGGGATATCCCTACACTATTAGAGAACAGAACGGTGCCAAGTAATGCAATCATTATTGCAAATGAGTTTTATGGTGGTGGACTACAAAATAAGCGTTATGCCGAGAGAGATGGAAAATTATTAGAAGAATATTTTATCAATACATTGGGCTTAGGTTATACCAACCTAGCTAGAGTTATCAATCAAAGTAATCCTGATCAATACCGTGAAAGTTGGTCACTTATAGAAAAAATTTCAAGTGAAGAGAAACAAATTTTTCTATATTTAAATGGTTATGCTTCAATTGGTAATAATAATGACCTAATATATTTATTAGGTGATAGTGAGCGCTATTTTGATTTTAAATCCATTGTAAATCAAGCAGTAACACTAGGCTATAATAGTCTGATTATGATTGCAGATGTTAATTACGATTATACTTCCGGTACACCTGAGCAATTTTATCAAGCAATTCTTCAGCTGAATGATCAATTAGTAAATTCAAACTTAAGTTTTAGTATGATATTTTCTTCAGATGGACGTAGCCAATCCCAGCTTTACACAAAACAAGGTTTAGCGCAAAAATATCATAGTATCTTTAGCTATTATTTGGCAGACGCATTTAAAAAGGGCTCTAA
Organism: Bacteroidota bacterium; assembly: GCA_009926145.1. GTDB lineage: Bacteria > Bacteroidota > Rhodothermia > Balneolales > Balneolaceae > UBA1275. Next base: position 1,289 of record RFPJ01000003.1, on the reverse strand, counting down.
GTCAACTAATATGATAATAAGTCATCTACAACGTAATGTGGATTATACTTCAAGAAGATTACACAATGAACCTCAAAACATACTATTTTTTGGTAACCATGATACGAATTGGTAATTGCGAACTATTTTCGTCTCTCAAAGTATGAAGTTTACTGAACTACTAGAGCATAAAGCCTTTCAAAAACAAGGAAAAGTACTCTTTCCAAGGTCCTCAGACGACCGAATTATTAAAGCTGCTATGTTTCTTGCTCAGAATGAAATAGCCGATGTTTTTCTAGTCTTAAATAACAAAGCTAAGCCCACTTTTCAGCATCCTAGGGTTCAATGGCTAGATCCTGAAACCGATTCTAAACAACCCATTTTGGCTGAGCATTTATTTAGCAAGAGAAAAGCTAAAGGTTGGACCTTGGAAATGGTCGAAAAGGCCCTTAAGGATCCATTATACTTTGGAGCTTGTTATTTGGCAACAAATTTGGTGGATACTTGCGTTGCTGGTTCGATCGCTACAACTGGAGATGTTATCAGAGCGGCCATCCATTCTATTGGTTTACATAGAGAGTCCGAAACTATCTCAAGTAGTTTTATCATGGAGTTAAATGACGATAAACTCCTAAGTTTTGCAGATTGTGCCGTAATACCTGAACCAACCGAAGCCCAACTAGCCAATATTGCATTCGACTCTTCCAAAACCTTTGAATCTTTAACAGGAATCACCCCTAAAATAGCACTTCTTTCTTTCTCTACACGAGGTAGTGCAGAGCATGAGCGAGTAGAGAAAATTAGAAACGCATTAACTATTTATAAAGATAAGTATAATCGGTATGCCATTGATGGAGAATTGCAATTTGATGCGGCATGGGACTATTCCGTTGCAAAGCGAAAAGCCCCTGATAGTTCAGTAGCTGGTGATGCAAATGTATTTATTTTCCCTAACCTAGAGTCTGGAAATATAGGGTACAAGCTCGTCCAACGATTAGCCAATGCATCGGCTATGGGCCCTATACTTCAAGGGCTAAACAAACCGATGCTCGATCTATCACGAGGGTGTTCTATATCTGATATTATTCACACTGCATACTTAGGAATTTTAATGTCGTAATTCATTCATATGAACAAATTATACCCACTAAAATTTACCCCCATCATTAAAAAAAAATTGTGGGGTGGCACAAAACTATCAAGTGTTTTAGGGAAAGAATCTATGAGTGCATACGATGGAGAATCCTGGGAGCTTTCAGCAGTTCAGGGTAACCATTCAATGGTCGCTAATGGAACGTTTGCTGGCATAT
>RFPJ01000200.1 GCA_009926145.1 Bacteroidota bacterium | reverse complement strand
TGATTTCCTAAGACTTTGGGTTACATAGATATCTACTAATTTTAATTTTCTTTAATTCATGTATTTACTTCAGAGAAATACATGGATTTCTTTCCCAACAATCATGAAAAAAAATATACTTGTTATCGGTAGCGGATTTGGTGGATTAGGCGCCGCTTCACGATTACTATCCGCTGGCCACGATGTTACTATTCTAGAAAAACGAGATAAGCTTGGAGGGCGTGCCTATGTCTATGAACAAAATGGCTTTAAATTTGACGGAGGTCCTACCGTAATAACCGCTCCTTTTTTATTCGATGATATCTGGGAAGCAGCCGGAAAGAAAAGAGAGGATTATGTAGAGTTTGTACCCTGCGATCCCTTTTATCGAATTTTTGATCATACGGGTAAAAGTTTCGACTACAATAACGATCATGAGTTTACCCTTAAGGAAATTGAAAAGTGGAATCCTGAAGACAAACAGGGTTATGAAGATTTCTTAGCTACCACCAAACCCATATTTGATAAAGGCTTCACAGAGCTGGCAGATAAACCCTTTTTAAAGGTTAGTGATATGCTCAAAGTAGCCCCAGACTTAATCCGCTTACAATCTCATAAAAACGTTTACAAATACGTATCTCAGTTTATTAAAAACGATTTTCTACGTCAGTGTTTCTCATTTCACCCCTTACTTGTAGGTGGAAATCCTTTTGATACCACCTCTATCTATGCCATGATACATTACTTAGAGAGAGAATGGGGGGTTCATTATGCCATGGGAGGTACGGGTTCGATTGTGAATGCATTTGAGAAATTAATCACCGAACAAGGGGGGAAATTCCGTCTGAACACCGAAGTTGATGAGATTTTAGTTACCCATGGAAAAGCAACGGGAGTTCGGCTTGCCAATGGCGAAATTCTTGAGGCCGATACGGTAGTTTCAAATGCAGATGTGGCTTTTACTTATAAAAACATGATAAAGCCAAAACATCGCAAAAAATATACCGATCGAAAAATTGCACGAACCAAGTATTCCATGTCTTTATTCGTGATTTACTTTGGAACCAATCGACAATACAGAGATCAGGGATTAGCTCATCACAATATTATTTTGGGCCCGCGGTATAAAACCTTATTGGATGATATTTTTGATAACAAAATTGTGGCCGAAGATTTTTCACTGTATTTACACATGCCAACCTTAACCGATCCAAGTATAGCACCCGATGGGCACGAAGGTTTTTATGTACTATCACCTGTACCACATTTGGATAGTGGTACC
>RFPJ01000199.1 GCA_009926145.1 Bacteroidota bacterium | reverse complement strand
TTTAAAAAAGGCCATACGTCAGTATGAGTCAGAATTGACAAAAGCCTTACATGAGGACTTTAAAAAATCGGCCTACGAATCGTATGGAACCGAGATTGGGTTGGTATTGGCTGAAATTGATTTTGTGAAAAAAAGGCTAAAGCAATGGATGAAGCCTCAAAAACAGCGGGATGTACTGATCAATTTTCCATCTAAAAATTTTTCCATCGCAAGTCCTTACGGGGTAGCACTTATTATCGGGCCTTGGAATTATCCGGTACAGCTTTGTTTAAATCCTTTAATAGGAGCTATCGCAGCAGGTAATACCGCCCTATTGAAGCCATCTGAGTGGGCACCTGAGGTTGCGGAAGTCTTAACTAAAATGATACAAGAATATTTTCCCGAACAATACATAGCGGTAATAATGGGTGATTCAGATATCAGTTCTCAATTGGTAGAATTAGATGTGGATTATATCTTCTTTACCGGCAGCACCGCCGTCGGAAAAATTATTGCTGAATCGGCTGGACGTCGACTAATTCCAAGCACCCTGGAACTTGGCGGTAAAAGCCCATGCATTGTCGACTCAAGCGCAAACTTAGAAGTTTCGGCACGAAGAATTGTTTGGGGGAAATATCTTAATGCCGGTCAAACATGTGTTGCTCCCGACTATGTGCTTGTTGAAGAGAAGGTCAAAGAACCGTTACTCGACGCCATGAAAAAATCTATTGTAGAATTTTATGGGACCGATAGTGCCAAAAGCGATGACTATCCACGGATCATTTCCGATAAGCATTTTGAACGTCTTAGCTCGCTTCTCTCGTCTGAGGAATTGGACATTATAATTGGGGGCGAATGTGATAGAGATGAACGATTTATCTCACCAACAGTAGTGTGCACCCAAGATTTGGATCAGCCCCTGATACAGGAAGAAATTTTTGGGCCGATTTTGCCGGTTATTAGCTATCAAACAGAAAGTGAACTTGATCAAATAATAGCTAAAAATGCCCAACCTTTGGCCTGTTATGTATTTACTACAAATCCTCAGATGGAACAAAAATTTATCCATGAAATGAGTTTTGGAGGGGGTGCTATTAACGATACCGTTGCTCATTTGGGCAATCCTCATATGGCTTTTGGAGGCATCGGATCAAGTGGCATTGGTTCGTATCATGGAAAGCATAGTTTTGATGCCTTTTCTCACACCAAGAGTATTATGAAAAAGTCGTTCAGTTTAGACTTACCCATGAGATACCCACCTTATGAAGGAAAATTAAAGTGG
>RFPJ01000198.1 GCA_009926145.1 Bacteroidota bacterium | reverse complement strand
TCACATTGCTAGTATTCCACGTAGTAATATCTCCGTTAAACGATTCTGCCCTATAAAACATAGTATAAAAAGAAGTATCAGCACTCATATCCCAATTGTTAAGATCTTGATTGAACGATCTCGCTCCCCAAAACATCGACCCTGTTCGCTGTACGTTACTTGTATTCCAACTATTCAATGGTTGATTAAAAGCATGAGCCTCCGCAAACATAGTAGCCATATCAGTAACACTAGAGACATCCCATGAATCCAGTGGCTGGTTAAACGTATGAGCATTCAAAAACATCCGGTAGGTAGTCGTCACCTTTGAGGTATTCCAACCAGAAATGTCTTGATCAAACACTACAGCACCATTAAACATATGAGCCATGGTAGAGACATTACCCGTATTCCAATCGCCAATAGGCTGATTAAAATTTTGAGCTTCAAAGAACATTTCTGACATGTCGGACACATTGGATACATCCCAATTTCCGATTTCACCGTTAAAGGAGCCGGCATATCGAAACATCTTGTGCATGTTAGTTACGTTCGAAACATCCCATGCCGAAAGATCGCCATTAAAAACATGCGCATCGTGGAACATGGCTACCATGGATGTTACATCGGAAACATCCCAATGAGAGATATCTTCATTGAACCCATAATCCATGAATTCTTGGGTGAAAAACAGATTGCTCATATCAGTAATACCACTCGTACATGTGGTAGCTGCATTTTCTGGAGTTATTTCTTCACGTGTTCTTTTTGTGTAGACTACTCCATTTATCTCACCAGATTCTCCTACTTCTGCATCAGTACAGACTACTGTTTTTTGGTTATCAGCTAGGGAGAAAAGTGTTCCAAGTCCTTCATCATTAATCTGCCACCCTTTATCATTCACAAAAAAGTTTCGAGCATTGATAGCATAATCAAGGTATTTAGCAGACACATGAAGTGTGACATTAGATTGCACTTCTTGATCACTCCATTGCATTAACATATCTGAGTAATTTGATGCACTAATTGATGTCCCTAAAAGCATGAAATCCATCATTGTAACGTTGGATATATCCCATTGAGATAAATTCTGATCGAAAGAATTAGCCTCAATAAAAGTATCTGCCATATTTGTCACACTAGAAACATCCCAATTATTAAGCTGTTGATTAAATGCTCTTGCACTATGAAAAGTCGCATAAAGCGAAGTAACATTTGAAACATTCCAGGAATTTAATGGCTGATCAAATGCTAGAGCCTCTAAAAACATGGCACTTAGGTCTGTCACACTAGAAACATCCCAATT
>RFPJ01000197.1 GCA_009926145.1 Bacteroidota bacterium | reverse complement strand
TTATGAGAACTAGTATTGATTTAGATGATGATTTGTTACTGCAAGCAAAAATCCATGCCGTTAATAATAATACATCACTCAAGGACATTATTACAATATCCTTGCAAAAGGAACTTGGCATAAAAACAAGTGAGTCTCAAGAATCCATTCTCGAAGTAGTTAATAAGTTAGTAGAGTATGATATTATAAAAAATGAAGACAGGAATAGAGCGGCTGAATTGATTATAAAGTCTTTATTTATTTGTTAAAATAGCTAAATGAGGCCTGATTAAGTGAATTGAGACAATAATTAATTTACTTCTCTGAGATGATATTAAATTTTACAATCTATATATTTTACACACGATATCACTGATACATAAATCTACAAATTAGCAATCTCAAAATGAGAACCTCAATAGACTTCGAAGATCAGCTACTAACTGAAGCAAAAATCTACGCACTCAGAAATGGCCTTACCCTTAAAGAATTAGTTACAAAACTTCTAGAAAAAGAATTAAAAGAAAAGAATATTGAAAACAAGCATAAATATCACGAAAGTATCTAGTATGTTAAGTTGATGTAAGATCATGTTGGAAATAATATTCAATTAAGATCTCATAAACTTTATGCTCTTTAGGTCACTAATCGCAATTCTTTTTACTCTTAGTTCTTGTGTAGCACCAACAGCTAACCAACAAGAAAAATCTGCTGAGTTCCCTAAAGCCGAACAAGTAATCAAAGAAATGGCATCAGGGGTCAACTTGGGCAATGTTTTTGAGAATGGATACCAAAACATAGAGTTCTTTGAGCTAGCCGCATTTATCACGACCTATCAACGTGCGGGTATGAACCACATACGAATTCCAACTACTTGGGTAGATGGTGTGCAAGGTTCTAGTTTAGCGGATGAACAGGGGCATGTAAATTTCGATCATCCAAGGTTTGCAATTTTGAAGCAGGTGATTGATTTCGCCATTGAAAGAGATCTGTACGTAGTGTTAAATGCTCATCATGAACGCACTTTTAAGGCAAACTATGATGGTTCTGAATTATATAATAACCAATTCAGTACGCTCTGGACCGACATAGCTAATCACTTTAAAGATTATGATCACCGCTTAATATTTGAGGTTTTGAATGAACCTGAAGGAGCCTTTGGGCATTGGGGCACCGAGGTATCTCCAGTAAGTGATCAGGCCCTTTTATTCACGAGGGGCGTGATGCAATTAGGAGTGCAAGCCATTCGTGCTACCGGTGGTAATAACTTACATAGAACCGTGATGATTGCTACCAACGCCTATGGAAACCATAACCAAATCTTTTCGGTC
>RFPJ01000196.1 GCA_009926145.1 Bacteroidota bacterium | reverse complement strand
TCACTACTCTGGGCAGATTAGCTACAAATACATTCCTCAATATACAACTGGCAAACAATTTAAAAATTTCAAAGATTTGGGCCCTGAATGGGATACCAAAGGGGAGTACATTGTATTGTTTCCTAATTTAGTTTTAGGTGTTCAAAAAGATCATATTTTTAACCTTATCATTGAACCTTTATCCCCTAACTCAATCAAAGAGCATATCGAAATTTACTACTCTGATCCTTCGATGCTGTCGGATGAATATAAAAAAACGCGTCAAGAAAATGCCCACCTATGGAAGACTGTTTTTGAGGAAGATATCTTTGTTGTGGAGGGTATGCAAAAGGGGCGCTATGCCAAGAATTTTGATGGAGGCCGTTTTTCTCCTGTAATGGATGAACCTACCCATGTCTTTCATGATTGGTACGCAAGAAAAATTCTAAATAATATTTGACTATTCCCCAACGAATGAAAGGCGTCCATTTAATTGGACACGGCGGATTAGACCAACTTATTTACAAAGAAGATATCCCTGTTCCTCGACCCTCAGCTGGAGAAGTATTAATTCAAGTCAAAGCAGCCGGAGTTAACAATACCGATATCAATACACGTCTGGGTTGGTATTCCAAAAAAATTACGAGTGATACAAACGCCAAAGATTTGGACTCTTCTCTTACAGAACAAGATGGTTCTTGGACGGGCACACCGTTACAATTTCCTAGAATTCAAGGAGGCGATATTTGCGGGAATATTGTCGAAGTTGGAGAAGATGTTAGTAAGGATCGCATAGGTTCTCGTGTGCTAGTTCGCTCGATGCAAAACAATCCTAACTCACCCGATCGCTTTGCCATGCAAACTATGGGCTCCGAGCGAGACGGGGGATTTGCTGAGTACTGCGTAGCACCCGCCCATGAGTCTTTTGATGTGCACTGCAATTGGACGGATGTGGAGTTGGCCTCTATGCCCATTTCCTACTCAACTGCCGAGGGAATGCTTTGCCGCGCAGATATTCAAAAAGAAAAAATTTTAATTACAGGGGCATCAGGCGGTGTTGGATCAGCTGCTATTCAGTTAGCAAAAATACGAGGAGCTACAATTATAGCACAATGTGCGCAAGACAAATCCTCAGCGCTTAAAGAGCTAGGTGCCACACAAACTGTAGCACGAGAAGATAACTTGGCAGAAAAGCTTGGAGCTAATTCTATGGATGCAGTCATTGATTTAGTAGGGGGAACTCAGTGGCCTCAAATTTTAGATATCTTAAAACCGGGAGGAAAGTATGTTACCTCTGGTGCAATTGCAGGGCCTATTGTCGATCTAGATCTTCGCAGTCT
>RFPJ01000195.1 GCA_009926145.1 Bacteroidota bacterium | reverse complement strand
CTTCTGGTGTGATGTATCCTTTAATATTGTCCAGACCAATTCGGATTAAGTCAACAACGGCTTCATCTACTTGAGACTCCTCAATCACCAAATACATATTTTCATCTTCGGTAACAAATGAACCCAGGGTTGTGTTAAACGCCTTATTAACAGGCGAAAACAGCGCATTTTTTAAATGACCAGCCATAAATGCTTCTCTTGCTCGGGTATCAATTACCACAGCAGAAGCATCCGATTCAACCGCAGATAGGAACGCATCTGCCATAAGATGTGCTGGTTTTGGTAATTCACCTAATACCTTTGGACCCATCTTGTTGTCTCTTTTCATGCGAGCAAAATAAAGAGGCGGTTCGGGTTGTCCATCTAAAATAAAGTTCACAAAGTCCTGCTCGGTGATTGCAGCCTTAATAGAATTATTGAATCGCAATTCATAACCAACCGTAGAATCGGGAACCGCACCTAATGCTTTACCACAGGCACTACCAGCTCCATGACCTGGCCATACTTGAACATAGGATTCCAAATCTTTGAATTTATCTAATGATTTATAGAGTACTCGAGCAGACTCTTCCATCACCCCTTCCATTCCAGCGGCTGATTCTAGTAGGTCTGGACGTCCAACATCACCAACGAAAACAAAATCACCCGAACAAATACCCATTGGTTCGTCCGTAGTTGCCCCATCGGAAACCAAATAGCTAATATGCTCTGGTGTATGACCAGGTGAGTGAACCGCTTTGAAAATGATATTCCCAATTTTGAAGGTGTCGTTATCCGTTAATAGCTCGTAATTATAGTCGCTATTTTTTAGCCATTCATATTTCCAATTAGCATCTCCTTCGTCGGAAGCATAAACTTTTACGCCTTGTTCTGCGAACTCACGAAGTCCTGACAAATAATCGGCATGAATGTGAGTATCCGCTGCTGCAACGATTGTTAATCCATGTTTTGCTGCTAAGGTTTTATATCGCTCAATATCTCTCATGGGATCTATAACCACTGCTTCGCCTGATTTTTGGCACCCTATTACATAGGCGTATTGCGCTAACTTTTCTTCAAAGATTTGTTCAAAAAACATAGTGTTTACCGAGTTTAATGTGTTTGGTTAGCTGGTTAAAGTCCTTCTCTTGAACCAGACTTTGTATTTGTATGATAGTACAAATATCTGTACACTTGTAACAACATGTTATTACATTTAGTACAGGTTATAGTAGAGGCCAACCATGGACGAACAATCAATACCCCGTCATGAGCAAATCGCCTTCCATCTGCGAAGAGAGATTATGGAGGATTATTTTCAGGAAGGTGACAAACTCCCAT
>RFPJ01000194.1 GCA_009926145.1 Bacteroidota bacterium | reverse complement strand
CTCTTCGAAACACCATGTTAATAGCCACTTTTGCAGTTTTTATCCCGCTGCATTTTTTATTAGAACCTAAATTTGCGATACATGCCATTTGGGTTGCGATGTTGGCATTTATGGTTTTTCGAGGTGTTCTACTTTCCGCATATGCCCCCAAAACCCTTTGGTCGAAAATCCCTTCATGAGCCCTAAGCTATTGTTAGCATAGAAGTGTTGAATTAGCTATTATTAGTTCAATCATCTCAGCATAATGAACCATTTTAAAATCCTATGAATTATACTCAGAATTTCTTTTTTCTTTGCAAAACCCCGTTAAGTGCCGAAAGCCCATCCGACGTAGAAATTGTCACGAAAGCGGATTCCAATGATGATTTTCCTCGGGTGTTCAAAGAATTTGAAGACCTTAGATCTCATGCGTTCAATGACGATAAAATTTACAGCATTGTACGTGCCGATGAAATTTATGAGCTTATTCGTACCAACTCAGAAAAGCAGGCCAAAGAAGATGCTTTTGAGAAAGCCCAGGCAGAAATCATCACTAACCTACAGCATCGTGTAATGCAGGGAAATGATGCCAACGCTCGAGCTATCTTAAAAGAGGTGTACGATATCGATGCTTAATAGTGATCTCATAGATCAAGCATACGTTCTGGCACTTGAATATGGCTTGAACCTGATAAAGGCCATTCTCGTACTTGTCATTGGTTTATGGGCCGTCAGAATTTCAACCAAACTTTTAGTAAAAGTACTCGAACGATCAGAGGTTGATGATTCCCTAAAGGGTTTTCTTAGAAGTCTGGTCAGTATTCTGCTAAAGATTATGGTTTACATCACAGCCTTAGGTATGCTGGGTGTAGAAATGACTTCTTTCATAGCAATCCTAGGTGCGGCGGGCTTAGCCATTGGAATGGCGCTATCCGGAACACTTCAGAATTTTGCAGGGGGCGTCATGATTTTGTTGTTTAAGCCCTATAGAGTGGGTGATTTTATCGAGGCACAAGGATATGCAGGTACGGTTAAGGAGATTCAGATTTTTGTAACCGTACTAACTTCCTCCGATAACAAGACCATTTATATACCCAACGGCCCTCTAGCTACGGGTTCGCTGATCAATTATTCGGCACAACCCACCCGAAGAATAGAGTGGATCATAGGGATTGCCTACGGGGATGATTTGGATAAGGCCTATGAACTTCTGGCGCAATTATTACAACGAGATGAGCGTATTTTAGCCGAACCGGAGCCCTACATTGGTCTTACCGAACTAGCCGACAGCTCAGTCAATATTACGGTACGAGCATGGGTATCCTCAGGAGACTTTTTTTCAGTCAAACAGCAATTGGTTGAACAGGTTTATAGAGAATTTGAAAAAAACGGGTTGAACA
>RFPJ01000193.1 GCA_009926145.1 Bacteroidota bacterium | reverse complement strand
GGAAAGTAGTCTAGATCCTTTACTAAAGCATTTTGTTAAGAAATCAGATGAAATTAATAATGGTGAGAATAGTGACGACGAAGATGTGGATGAAGGGGAGAAAATCCAATTCCCTATACCCACTTCTCTGATTGCCCTTGAAACCATACCCCTACAAAACACCTATATCTCTTCGGTTGAACTTTCCACAAATCTCATTGGAGTGAATACGCCACTCGAAGTTTTTGTGCAGGTGACCAATGACAGTGACATTCCCGTGGCTAATCAATTTTTGAGTTTTGAATTCGAAGGTCAACAAGTCGGCCAATATACTTTGAGTTTGAATGCGGGTGAATCTCGCTTACTTAACTTCGATATTCGAGCCCCAAAAATAGGTTCTAACATAGGTATCTTGCGAATAGAAGGTGATGAATATGCCTCGGATAATGAATACCCCTTATCTATTTTTATCCCAGAAGAGCGAACTATCTTATGGGTTGAGGGTAATGAATCACTGCTCGGAGCCCGCTCTCCTCTAGATTTGGTAGCACAGGCTATTAACAATCCTAATTACAGTTCAGCAAATTCAATCCGATTAGAAAAAAGGAATCTAAATAACTGGGACGAACAGGACTTGGCAAAGTACGATGCGGTTTTACTCCATGAGTTACCTACCATACCAAGTGGGATGATAGCAGGTCTACTCCCCCGTATTCAAGAGGGACTTGGTCTTTGGATTGTACCTGGTTCGAATAGTCAATTATCGAGTTATAACCCCTTATTATCTTCACTAAATACGGGCCGATTTCAAGGACAGATTGGAGATTTCGGTTCCTTCAACCCGATTACTAGTGCTACCTCTATCATTGACAAGCACCCCATTTTTAATGGGCTTTTTGACCGCAGCGAGGATGATGATCTGCGTGTAGATCCCGTGTCCATTTATTACCAATTTCTTCACAGCACATCCACCTCAGACGGAGGTTTTCAGCTCATTTCAAATGATCTAAATAACCCCCTTATTTACAATAAACCCTTTGGCAAAGGACAGGTGCTCGTTTCTAGTATTGGATTTAGTGCGGGCTTCTCGGACCTACAATTAAAGGCTCTATTTCCTGCCTTAATTTACCGGAGTTTACTGTATTTAAGCGCAGGGCAGGAGGGTGGATTGGAGTCTCATACACTTGGGAAGCCCATAGACGTATTAGCCGAATTAGATCCTGAATCCTCTCAATTTAAACAAGCGTCTGAGGCTTGGCCAGCACAGGCACAACAAAGTCCAGAAGGTTTACGTTTTCAAGCTTCAGACAATGATTGGGAATCTGGCTGGATTGAATTAACAGACGATATTCGTTCCAAGAAAATCGCGTTGATTGTCCCCTCAGATGAATCTTCATTTTCCCAGTTCTCGGAAGAAAATTGGAATACAA
>RFPJ01000192.1 GCA_009926145.1 Bacteroidota bacterium | reverse complement strand
AAGAACTAAGTGGCAGGAATACATTTCATTCTTATCGAGATGTCCTAAATGTAGATCTATCTGGATACTTAGATATTAGATAGTATCTACATCTCTTTATTTGTTTATAAAACACACTTTACTATAGATTGGTAAAAAAATATAGTATTATTCGCATATCATAAATGTTTTAAATTACTGTAATTAAATTACTTATGATAATTTTGATAGAATCATTCTGTTAAGACAAGAATATATTTTTTTAATTATGAAGCCGACTTCACTTTTACTGAATCTAAATGTGCTGTTTATTTTACTTTTCTTTTCGTGTAAAGAAACGCCAACAAACGTAGTTCAAAATACTAATTCAGGATTTGTACCAGATGATGGTGAAGCTTTATTCATATTGGGTCAAGCTAATGAACAGCATATGAGGGATTACTTGAGTGAGGTCAGGAGTACACCATTACCTGCTGGTTTTGCATTTTATACAAGCCTTAGTGGGAGTAAACCATTAGAAGATATGAGTAGATATATAACTTTTATGAGAGGATACCCTAACACAATGCTTCAACTAGCTATTTGGACTGGTGAAAGGAGATGGGGCAATCCAGGTTATTATCTTGATGAAATTATTGAAGGTAAATATGACGAAAATATAATCACACTAGCTAATGCATGTAAAAGTTTGGATAGACCAATATTTATAAGGTTTGGATATGAATTTGATGGGCAGCATAATGCTTATCCACCAGATAAATATAAAGCAGCATATAAATATTTTGTGGATATGATGAGAAGTCAGAATGTAGATAATGTTGCCTATGTTTGGCATTCATGGGGAGTGAGTCCATATTATGGAACCGAAGATTATCCAGAATATTATCCAGAACTAACTACAGATGCGACTCATGAATTATGGTATCCTGGAGATGATTATGTTGATTGGCTTGCGGTTTCAATATTTGGCTCTGGATGGGGGAATTTAAATACTAATTCAACCATGGGTTATTTTGTGCAATTCGCAAATGCTCATGATAAACCTATCATGATTGCTGAATCAGCAGCCATTAAAACTGGGAACAAGAGAGATCCAAATTGGGTTATTCCAACTAACACATGGTTCTCAAATGTGTTTACATTTATTCATCAAAATGATGCTGTGAAAGCATTTACATATATAAATGTTGATTGGGAAGCTGATAATTCAACAACAACGTGGGGAGATACAAGGATCCAAAACTCAGTCCAGAGTGCCCAAGACTATTGGTCAAATAAGATTGGGACCCTCATACATGCAGATGAGAATTTATTCGATAAACTTGGTTATAAGTGATCTATATTAATAATCTTACAATGTAAAGTCCGTTAACCCTCTTCATATGTTTAATTAATTATGCAGTGATTGGATTTAGTAGTTTACTTATATA
>RFPJ01000191.1 GCA_009926145.1 Bacteroidota bacterium | reverse complement strand
CATTCATTATCACGATGGAGGAGGAATTATTCATTACGGCATAAATCTGATTATTAACTCGATTCATGCTCTGCAGTACATCACCCAAGCCTAAACCATTCGCCGAAAGAAAGACCCCATCAGAGCTTTCATCAGTTTCAGGATTAATTACGCTAATTGTGGCATTTGAAGCACCGAATCCTCCCTCATTACCCACCAATATTCGCTCTACTCGAGTAGATTGTTGGGCCGTCACCATACCAGAAAAGAGTACAAAGGTTAAGATGCTTAGAACAGATTTCATTTGAGAAGGTTTATTCATAAGTGTTTTTTTCGGGTTGAAATGGCTTGATTTGGATTTTTGCGTATACATGCCGGCCTGGCATAGGATAGTGTAATACCTGCTGGTACTTCTGATCCAAGACATTTTTCACTTCTATTTGGAACAATAGCTCACGTTTCAATACTCTAGGCGACCAGTTAAGCGATGTATTCCACTCTCCAAATGAATTCAGTGGATCAAAAGGACTGGAGTGGTCCGCACTGCTGTACCGCTGCCCTACATGTTGATGGGAAACCACCCATGCCCATCGTGTAAAGGCCAATCGACTATGGTGCTTAAACTGCCACTCTGGAGTATATCTTAGCTGTTTTCCTAAAGCTGGATCATTTGGATATCTCGCTTTGTCGATGCTGGCCATGGTCTGATAAACACCACTTCTTAAGAGCCAAGACCATTGGCCAAAGGTCGCTTCGACATCTAGACTCCATTCCACTCCCTGTGAAGTTAAAGATTCGATATTACTGGGTCTGGATTGACCTTGATCATCGGGTAACCAACGAATTCCATCATTAATACGATTATAATAATACCCTAGGTGCGCATTCAGATCCCAAACGGAAGTTCTCATCTCAGCATCAAATAGATTCCATTTTAAGCCACCTTCTAACGACCACACATCCTCAGGTTTCAGATTGGGATTTCCATAGACGGGCCAATACAAATCATTGAAGGTTGGTATCACGGTCTGTTTTCCACTTTGGACAAAGATTACAGACCGAGAAATTGGACGGTATTCAATTCCAGCAGAAGCGGTCCAATGCCAAGCAGCATCGCTTTGCCATTGCTGTTTTGCTTCCATTCGCATTAGCAACTTATCGGATGTACGAAAAAGAAGACTTTGATAATGAGATTAAATCTGATGATCCTCTTACAATTACTATTCTTAAAAATGGTTTTATTAAATCACAAAAATCTTTTGTTAAAAACTTGGAAGAACAAATTGGAAATGAAAGTAGCTCTTTATTAATTCATGCTCGCTCCAACGATAAAATTATATTAGCTTCAAATTTTGGTAAATTTTATACAATTGAGGCTGATAACATCTTAACTGGATCATCAACAGGAAGGCCAATTTCTTCATACTTATCA
>RFPJ01000020.1 GCA_009926145.1 Bacteroidota bacterium | reverse complement strand
GCATCTTGAAAAGCTTTTAATAAAAGCCACTCTGAAGGAAGTTTTGCTACATCGGTATTGAATTCCTCACCAAGCATACGATCGATGGTGGTGTAGGCATATTGGCCTAAAAAATCGGCCGGATCTACGAAGCCATGGTCATTGGGGCTAAAGTCACTCTCTAATTCTACTAGTGTTAAAATATCGGGGCCTAAGCCGTTTTCATAGGCTTGTATTACCTGCACAACATGCTTGATTTTAGTTAGAACATGGGCAGGCGTGTACTGAGGAGCTCCCTCTTTATTGGTAGGCAAGTAATCGGAATACTCGGCTAAACCATCCGCATCAAATAGATTTTCAACGTTATAGGTTACCAGTGAATAGTCCTGATGTTGATCATCATCTTTTTGGGTTTGTGCGATCAGGGCACTGCCATAGAACGTAAGCACTACTAAGAGTGCTGAGATTGTTTTCAAGTAATTCATTGTCCTTAATTCTTTGTTGGTTCACCGGTTGGTTGTGGTTGTTTGGTCAACCATTACCAAAGCTATCGAAGCGTATTGGTATGTAGTTGCCCTTTATTGAATATAGCAACTGCTCTACCCTTCATCTTACGACCTAAGTAGGGTGAATTATGAGATTTAGAACGCACATTTTTATCATCAAAGACCCATTCTTCATCTGTATTAAAGATACTCAAATTCGCAACGGCTCCTACTTCAATACTTGGAACGGGCAGCCGAAGTATGTTTCTTGGCTGAATACACAGCTTATCCACTAATTCGGTTAAACTGAGGTGCCCTTTTGCATATAACTGCTCATTAGAAATGGACCACGCCGTCTCTAAACCTATAATACCATTGGGGGCATAACTGAATTCTACCTCTTTCTCTTCTATAGCATGTGGAGCATGATCCGTGCAAATGACATCAATGGTCCCATCTTTAAGACCTTCTATCATGGCTTCTACATCGGCTTGTGTTCGAAGAGGTGGATGCATTTTATAGTTGGTGTTAAAATGCTGCTTTTCAATCTCTTCATCGGTTAGATGGAAGTGGTGTGGGCATACCTCTGTAGTTACTTTGATGCCTTTTTGCTTGGCTTTACGTACCAAATCGACTCCTTCGGCGGTACTTATATGTGCAACATGTACATGCCCACCAGTATATTCTGCCAGAAGAATATCTCGTGCGATCATCACTTCTTCGGCGATACCAGGAGTACCATCAATACCCAATCGGGTTGAAACTACCCCTTCATTCATATGACCTGGTCTAGAGAGACTTAAATCTTCTTCATGATTTATAATCGGCTTATCCAACATGGAGGAGTATTCGAGAGCAACTCGCATTAACTGAGCATCATAGACGGGATCTCCATCATCGCTAAAGGCGACCGCTCCACCCTCACTCATATCTCCCATCTCGGCCATATGCTCACCTTTACGATCTTTGCTAACACAACCAATAGGATATACATCAACGGGCGTGGTTTTAGCTTTGGAGATAATGTACTCTACCACGTCTCGAGTGTGAATCGGGGGATTGGTATTCGGCATACAAGCTACCGCAGTAAACCCTCCAAAAGCAGCCGCAGAGCAACCTTGAACAATGGTTTCCTTATGTTCATATCCTGGTTCTCTTAGGTGAACATGCATGTCCATCCAACCTGGACTTACATACTGACCTTTAAAATCATGACACTCCTCGTCTTTCTCAGGAGCTAAATTTTTATCTATGGCTACAATAACCCCATCCCTTATTCGTATATCTTGTAGCTCTTCTGTTTCGGAATGTTCCGTTACGATTTTCAGATTTTGCAGTAACATATGCGCCTGAGTTGGTCGTTGAAAATTAATGAGATAAATCGGTATTCTTAGAATCGGAAGTCTTAGCCCAACTGAAGCTAAGCTGCCACGAATTACGATCTTATTCGGGTTGTTCAGTAAACAGAGTATAATATACACAGAACAAAGCAAAGGATGTAGAAACATCTAATATTTGGTATCTTGAACTATGGATTTATTTGAAGAAATATTTGAAGAAAAAAGCACACCCATTCCCAGTGTTGGTGAACTAACACAAAAAATCAAACAGCTACTAGAAGGTCACTTTAACCAAGTACAGGTTAAAGGAGAGCTAAGTAATGTAAAAAGAAGCTCCAACGGGCACATTTACTGTACCCTAAAAGATTCAGAGGCCCAATTACCTTGCGTAATATGGCGATCTAATGCTCAAGCTTATCACTCTGTATTTGAGGATGGAAGAGAAGTGATACTTAGCGGTACCATTCAACTCTATAAGCCTCAAGGCAGATACCAGCTTATTATTGAACATGCCGAGCCCGTAGGTATTGGAAGACTTCAACTTGAATTTGAACGACTTAAGAAAAAACTAGAGGCAGAGGGACTTTTCAACCCGAGTAATAAAAAAACGCTCCCTAGATTCCCTTCTACCATTGGGGTGGTAACTTCGCGAACCACCGCGGCCTTTCAGGATATCATTTCAACGCTTAGTAAACGTTGGCCACTAGCAGAAATTGAATTATTTCATGCCAGTGTTCAAGGAGAACGAGCAGCCGATGAAATCTGTACCGGTATCGAATATTTGGCCAAACAGAATCATGTCGATGTTATTATCGTAACCCGTGGGGGTGGCTCTTTAGAAGATCTTTGGCCGTTCAATGAGGAACGCGTTGCTCGGGCGATTTTTGCCTGTACCATACCTGTTATTAGTGGTGTTGGTCATGAAATAGATTTTAGCATATCGGATTTTGTAGCCGATGTGCGTGCAGCAACCCCTACTCAGGCTGCGGTTATAGCCACTCCGAATCGAGAAGATATACTGGTAGGCTTAGATGATTTTAGTTCTAGAGTCTCTCGGATAATAGAACAAAAGTGGTCGAAGAGCGCACAAAGAGTGGAGTATTTAGCTAAATCACACGCCTTGAAGAAAGTGTTAGAACTCTGGAACATCTCTAAGATGAAACATGCGCAGGCGCATCAAACCCTTCATCATAGAATCAAAAACCTGATGCAGGAACGTACATCTGAGTTACAGAACTGGAAGCATCGACTCGACAAATTAAACCCTAATGTAGCGCTTGATCAGGGATACACACGTATTTGGCAAAATGACCAATGGATTAAATCCAAGAGTATGCTCGTTGAAGGAGAAGCCATTCAAGTTGAATTTAAAGACGGACGAGCCGCTATTGCTAAAGAGAATTAAGCTTATTCCCCGTTAATTTGCTTGGGATAGCTTCCAAATATTTTAACTTCTTCGGCTTCTGATGTGAGCTCATCTAAGGCATTCTGAGTGGAAGCCTCATGCATATTTGCTTCAATATCTACATAAAATGAGTATCTAAATGGCTCATTCATCCGAGGTCTGGACTCTAATTTGCACACATTGATACCATGACGGTGGAACACATTCAAGCATTCGACAAGTGAACCTTCGCTATGCGAGGTCACCATCATCAAAGAGGTTTTGGATGGAAACTGAGGATCCACTTTGATGGAATCTCTGGACACCACTACAAAGCGAGTGTAATTTTCTTTCTGATTGGCAATATCATGCGCAATGACATGAAGTCCGTACAAATCGGCGGCATGGGCACCAGCGATGGCCGCTTGAGACAAATCACCATCTTCCAGTACTTTTTTTGCAGAAATAGCGGTATCGAAATAAGATTCAACCGTACATCTTGGCAACCTGGATAGAAAATGGGTACACTGCTCAATCGCCTTTGGATGCGATAAAATGCGACGAACTTTGCTTAATTCAACAGGTTCTACGGCTAACAAACAGTGAACTATTTTTAGAATCTCTTCTCCTACAATGTGCAGATTTGACGCGCCCAAGATATCATAAATGTCATTGATGGAGCCTGCTGTAGTATTTTCGATGGGCAGCATTGCGTAGTCTACCTTTTCATCCATCAAGGCTTGAGCCGCTTCTTGAAAGGTGTCATAGCCATAATAGTCTGTTGATTGGTGCCGCTCCCCGAAATGTCGCATGGCCGCAAGATGACTATAAGCACCATCGGTACCTTGATAGCTCACCTTTATCTGATCTTGCCCATTTTCATTTTGAAAATCCAACAACGAATGAGTCTGATATCGAACCGAGTTCGTAATAATTTCACGAAATAGATGTTCCGCATAATAGCGATCAAGGCCTACTTCATTGGCGAAATCTCGAATCTTATTTAACAACCTCTCCTCTCTTTCCAGATCTCTAATTCCTGAGTTAGACTCCAACTTGAGTTCAGCCACTTCTTTGACTACTTGCTGACGCTGAGCTAGTGCCTCGACAATACTTCGATCAATGGAATCGAGCCGGGTTCGTATGGATTCTAATTTGTTTTTCATGAGACTTTGAGTGAGATCGTTATTACCTAACAACCGATCGAGAATTTAGCTAATGAATTCCGCCACTAACGCTTATTCTGATTGGGGGTTCACAGGTTCGGCGAAATATAGCATTAATTTTGAGCTTTCTGAATTGTTGCTTTATCCCAAGCCTAGTCCAAGGAAATGGAACTTCGATTTTCGAATTAAATTTATAAAATCTTCATATTTTAAGATTATTCTTGAGTTCGTATGAATTTGGCAAGTGTTTTTTGTCCAATTCCAATATTAATCATTCATCAAAATTTTACATCCATGACCATTTTACTAAGTGTGTTTTTAGCATTTACAAGCTTCTTTACCACTGATTTAGCAACTCCTTCCTTCATCGACAAAGATATCGACAATGACAAAGTCGAAATCGTTATCGAAAGCAATGATCAGATGCGGTTCAACCTGAAAGAAATTACAGTAAAAGAAGGCCAAACCGTTGTGTTAACCCTAAAGCACGTGGGTAAACTACCCAAAGCCGCTATGGGACATAACTGGGTACTTTTAGAGCCCGGAACTGAGCTCCCAGCATTCGCAATGAAGGCTATGCAAGCAAAGGATAACGAATATGTGCCTGCCGATTCTGAAGAAGTGATTGTGTATACTTCTCTCCTTGGAGGTGGTGAAGAGACGAGCATCGAATTTGAAGCACCCGCCAAAGGTACTTATACCTTCATTTGTAGTTTCCCTGGTCATTATGCGCTTATGCAAGGAACATTCACTGTTGAGTAAGTAATGGTGACTACAATTTTAAAAGAGCCTAGATGTGGGCTCTTTTTTTTTGTACATACCAGAGAAAAAACCCTTAAAATGTGGACATGAATACAAAAACTCCTATTAAAAGTCGTAGAGGACTCTCCTTTTTTACAGGATTTATAGGGGCATATTTAATCCCACCAGCCCTTAACAACCTGTTCATTCTGCTTGGGTTCCACAATACCTTGAGTGCCACCAACACCGAGTATATTGCTTATGCCACTGCGGGTATTTTACTCGGGATTTCGAGCATGCTCATAGCCCCTGTACATCGAGGCCGTATACTCAGCTACATTATTGGAAGTCTGATTTTAATGGACACTATTGCCTTTTTTTCTGGCCGATTGCCTTTGGCTTTCCTTATCGACCGATCCGTCTACTTATTTGCCTTCAGCCTGAGTGGAGTAGTTAGTTTTTTCGGGTTGAAAATGTCGGAGAGTAGTTCAGAATCAAGCACTTTAGATTAACATACTTCCAACTAGGATTCTTCATACTAAGAATTTGCTGATTAGGATTCTGCTAATTAGGATACCCGAAAAGTGAGTTCCTGAATTCTACCTAGCAATTCTTCCCGATTGATTTGTTGATAACGTTCGGGTAGTAACTTTTTAGAGGTGCATTCCAAAACGCCTAATAGAGTTTGCAATTCTACTTCTTCTGGGTATGTAGGCGGTATGAAATTATCAATAACCGCCTCCATGGTTTCATGAGTTATACGCTCATGACCTTGTGCAATAGATTCAAATTTAGCCCGAGTTATGACGGCCTCCATATCGGCACCTGAAAAGTGGGTGTCCTCTTGAAGTAATTGTAGCGGAACCTTCTCTTCTTCCAGTTGAGCTTTCGTTTTGGATACCATTGCCCAGAATAGATCCTCTTTTTCCGCCGCATTTTGTGGGGGGAACAGTGCTAAATGCTCTTCAGCCCTACCTTGCCGTTTTAAATCTATCGGCATTAAATCGGGCCTAGCGGTCATTAAAAACCACAGGATTCGTCCCCTATGCTCGGTGTTACTCATAAAACTAGCTATCTGAGAAAAAACTCGAGAGGAAACCCCACTATCACCGGATGCCGAACGGTCACCCAAGTAGGCATCCGCTTCATCAATCATAACGGCTACAGGTGACATGGCCTTTAGTAAGTGTAGGATTTTTTCCAGATTCCCCTCGGTTACCCCCTGCCACTGACTTCGAAAATTTTTGAGTTTAACCATGGGTATACCAATATCTTTAGCGAAGCATTGTACCAGGAAGGTTTTGCCAGTTCCCACAGGTCCGCAGACTAAATAACCCATAGGTAATACCTCGGGATGGCCATTTGCTAAGGCTTCGACCGCCTTATTTAAATGTTCTTTAACCAGATTATGACCGGCAACATCCTTAAGTGAATAGGGCGAGTCGACAAATTCTAATAAGCCGTATGCCTCGGCTTCAATAAGTTCTTTCTTTATTCGGCTAACCCCCTCAAGATCTAAGGGTTCACCGTGTTCTTTTGCATTAAAATAAAGTGATTGTAACTGAAGGATACTTAGTCCAGCTGTTTGCTGAGCTAACACTTGGTCTGAAATTTGAAACAACTCTTTGTCCTCCGCGCTAACCATATTGGTTAAATAATTCATTCTGGCATCCAAATCTGGATGTGGAATGGAAATTTCAGAGGTGTAAGGGTGTTGGAC
Source organism: Bacteroidota bacterium (assembly GCA_009926145.1). Lineage (GTDB taxonomy): Bacteria > Bacteroidota > Rhodothermia > Balneolales > Balneolaceae > UBA1275. Next base: position 8,425 of record RFPJ01000020.1, on the reverse strand, counting down.
TAAGGTACGGTTGATATCATTGAGGTTTTCCGTGACTATCATATGAGTGAAATCACCCGCTAAAAGAGTTGGATCCTGAGCCCATCGCGTTAGGTACACCAAAGCATTCCTGTCTTCAACACCTGTGGCTCCAGCGTCATTCATGGGGACAATAGTTTCAGCATGCTCTGTAATTAAGGCGACACTTTTTTGTTGACCAATCCGCAAGCGAAAATAACTATCTAGAAGCGCAAAAACTCGGACCGGGTCTTTGGGAAGTGCTTTAGCAAATTGAGTCCCCATAAGGGAATCTCGTGCTTGTATCGCTTGATCAAAATCATCCTTGGAGTTTTTATCTCGAAAATATAGTCCTGTTGCTCGATTATAGAATAAAACAATATCTCTAGCCCCAAAGAATTCATCGGCTAGAAATTCATTTATGCGTAAAAACCTAGGTGCATTTTCTTCGATGGGAACCAAATCATAGACATTCCCATGAATAAGAAAGGTATTTAAGGTTCTACTCAGGTATTTTTTGGCGCATTCTTGAGACCAATGTGGATAGTGATCGAGCATAGCTAGTTTAATTTGTTCATACCAATCACTATACGAAAAAAAACGTCTAAGGATTCAACTAAATGGAATGCTTAGGCGTCTAAGACCACCAATTTAACTGTTTCAATGCGGCTCTGTGTAGCTTTACTAATGATAAAACGATACCCCTCAATAACACACTCTTCATTTACCCTTGGAATGCGACCTAGGTGGTTAATGATAAAGCCAGCAATGGTATCGTACTCGGTGGGTTGTTCCGGTAAATTTAATTCTTCAAATGCCTGGTTTAATTCTTCAATTTCCACATTACCGCTAACCACATAACTATGTTCTGAAATTCGTTTCATGATTTCATCTTCCACATCATGCTCATCTTGAATATCCCCTACTAACTCTTCCAGTACGTCTTCTATGGTCACCATACCAGCCGTTCCTCCGTATTCGTCTAAAACAATGGCCACGGATAAATTTTCCTGCCTAAATTCGGCTAGTAAATCCTTTGATTTTTTAGTGTAGGGAACAAGTTTTATGGGCCTAAGTATTTCTTGCACGGTCTTTGGTCGATTAAATAAATCATAAGCATATACGACCCCTATGACATCATCTATTGAGTCTTTATAAACTGGTAATTTAGAATGGCCTGAGCTTATAAATAGCTGACTAATCTCTTCAATAGAGGTTCCTTTCTCAACGGCTTCAATATCGATTCTAGGAACCATACTTTCTTTCACCCTTTTATTGGATAATTCAAGCACATTATGAAGAATTTCGGAATCTTCTTGATCTAAATCGCCATTACCCCCACTATCACGTAATTCTTGTACGATACGCTCTACATCTTGTCGCCTGTAAATAGATGAGGGATCTTCCGTTTCACTTGAAATGAGGCGAATAAGTTGTTTTGAAGCTGAATCGGCTATTACAATTAACGGGCGTAATGCAATATGCAATACCCTAAGTGGTAAGGCAATAAAACGGACCAATGTATCTGCTTGTGCCCGGAAAATAACCTTGGGTACGATCTCACCAAACACCATAATGAGTACCGAAGCTAGCACCGTTTGAAGACTTAAAACCATAAGATCACTGGGCACCTCACCCATATATTGAAGATATACTTCTTGTATGGGATTGGCGAGAAAGATGGCCATCAATGTAGCGTACACTACATTTACAATATTGTTACCCACCAGTGTGGTGGTTAGAAAGCTTTCTGGCCGATTTTTAAAAAACTCGATGGCTTTGGCTACCATATTGGTTCTTCGAGACGCAACTTCTAATTTTAGCTTGTTAGCCGTAACAAAAGCAATCTCAGAACCAGAGAAAAAACCGCTTAAAATAAGAGTACCTAAGATTAAGAGCCATTCATTCATTTTATGGCCCTTCTGTATGAGTTAGTAGTATTTGGACTACCCGATGGAGGTTCGTCGTTCATTCATCATAATTTGGTTCTTATTTACCTTGAAACTTAGGACTTCGCTTTTCGATGAATGCGTTGATACCCTCGTTTGTGTCCTGTGTTTCAAAGAGTTCTCCAAATAATACTGATTCTCTTTGAAGAGATTCCAGATCATTTGCACGAATACTCGTGTTAGAACGTATCGTTAAAATAACATTTTTTATCGCTAAAGGCGCCATTTTTATTAAAGGCTGCAACCATTTTTTCAACGCTTCAAGAGAATTTAGCTCAGAGGAGCCCTCTTTATCCTTAGATGATTCATTATTTGAAGGTTCTAAAATTACATTTAAAGCTCCCCTTCTATAGGCTTCTTCAGCTGAGATATAGGTAGCCATGGTCATCCATTCCAGCGCCTTGGAATAACCAATAATTCGAGAAAGTCGTACAGTTCCACCATAACCAGGTATGAGGCCTAATTTCACTTCAGGAAAACCAATAACGGCATTCTTTGTGCCTACTCGAAAATGGCAAGCTAGAGCTAATTCAGCACCACCTCCAAGGGCATAACCATCTATGTAGGCAACTACTGGCAAAGGTAATTCTTCTATTCTTGAAAACACCTTCTGTCCTCTTTGAGACATTTCCTGTCCTTGAGAACGAGATTTATCCTTAAATTCATGGATGTCCGCACCTGCTACGAAGGCCTTTTCACCGGCTCCTTTGATCACAATACATCGATAGGTATGCTTTGATTGATCTAGTTCTTTTTCTACTCTATCAAGCCACTCTTCAAAATTGCTTAATAAATTCTGATTTAAGGCGTTTAAAACCTCTGGCCTCTGTATCGTTAGATAGGCGATGTTCTCTTCTATCATCCATTCCAAAGCTCCAATCTTCATTAGGATCTCTCCTTCGGACTCAATTGAATTGAAGATTCATGGGTATCATTTTCTGAAGAGTATTCATCGAAGGCAGAAGATTTCTTGGTTTGAATGCTCAAGAGAATTTCATCCAAATCAGCATCACTATAAAATTCAGAAGGTGCTGTAAAGGATTGCTCTAAATCCATCGACTCAAGTAAATCTGCCGTTTCATCCGCATCCGTCAATAAATTATCTAACTGAAATCCTATTTCTTCTGGATTATTCATAGTCATTGACTGTTCATAGATGTAACGAATGGCATCTTCAATGGTCTCTAAATGAGTAACACACATTTGATACTTTTCCTTAGCAACCCCAAATTTTTGCAAACGCTTCTGCAAAATCATCACTCGACGCGTTTTGGAGTCCTTTAATTTACCATCGTCTAGAGTTTTTATATGCCGAATAAGTTGAACCAATTCATTTTCGATATCTGCTTCAAAATTAGAATTTAGATATACGTTATAACGCTTTATCAAATCTAATAGATTCAGATGATTACTGAGAAGGGTATCTAGCTTTTTAGTAATATTTTCCAATAATCCTTGCGTTGCAAAAGGTAGTTTGTCAAAATTTTCAGTGATCAACTTGGTAAGATGTTTGGAGACTAGAAATCTTTTTTGTGACGCCTGATCGAGTGATTGAAATAAGGATTTATCGTTTTTCGTGTTGTAACGTTGCTGTAATTTCTTCTGTTCAATTTCCTTTCGAATGGAAGGTTGTTTAGAGGCAATGCCCAAATACATAAGTTCAGCCCCAAACAATAAAGAGAGTATGACTACAGCCGCTTCACTAGAAAATGAACTTAAAACCAAGGAACCTACTCCACCAACAAGTAGTATTGCTAAATTAATGGGGTTTTTGAACACCTCTTGAGTGTAGTTTATGGGCAGTTCTCTACTCATTTGTTAGGCCTTCTTTCCTATGGTTTTTTTTGAATACGTGGGTGTACTCACTTCTTGAAATGCTTGGGTTGATGGATCCTTTTTACCGAGTGTGTCTTTATTTTTACTCATAATACCCATCTCCGCTGCAATGATATCTAAACTTTCTTTTGCCTTACTTTCTAGAGCCTCTTGTGAGGATTCTACAGAGAGAGCTTGGGTTGGTCCGCTAATCTGAGTATTGGTAAGGTTTTCGATCCCTAGCCGGTTAAGTGCACCTTGCATATTGGATAAGGCTCGATTGATGTTTTGAGTTTTTTGAGCAGTTTTATGCTGCTTTTTTAGCAGACGAATTTGCTCATAATGCTCCTTCCACTCATTCTTTACCTTCTCATATTCTATATGGGATTCTCTATCCTTCAATAGTTTAACTTTTTGAACCAATAGATTTCTTTTTATCCTTTGTTTCCTCAGCAGTAGGGTCTTCAACCGGTGCTTCTTCAGAAGCAGTAGATAAATCCTGTTCCAAATTTTGTGAGGTCTCTGCCTGATTAAGACCAGGGTTCATTTCCAACTTAAACTGTTCTACAAGTGCGTGGGCTCGTAATTTTTCAGCATTTGCTTCAATCTCCATGGTTTGGGTATCCAAGCTATCCAATGCTATTTCCATTCTAGCCTCATTCTTTGCCGCCTCTTCATTGATACGATTGATCATTTCGTCATGGGTTTGATCTATACCACCCACTTCGAATTGCTCAAGGGTATCGGCGATTTTTGCTTGCCATTCCGACCGCTCACTGGCACGCAATGCTTCTTTTGCCTCCTGAATCTTTCGGTCTTTTTCTCTCATAAAGATTTCCTTCACTTTAAGCGCTTTCTGGTACGCCTTTTCTGCGAACTCTAATTGGGTCTGTGTGCTGGCCAAATCAGCTTTCGCTTTTTCAAATTGAAGTGCATAACCTTCTGCAATATCATCTCTATTGGCTTGAATGGCCGATTTTATCTTGTGAGTAAGTTCTTGTACATTTTTTGTGCCTCGTTCAGCCTCTTTACGAAGCATGATGAGATTTGCTTTTACTGTAGCAATGTTTTCATTCATTTCAGGAATCTGATCGTTCAACTCACGGATGTTCTGCTCTAGAATGAGCTTTGGGTTTTCCATGGAACTTACCACACCACCAAAAAGTGACTTAATTGCGCGAATAAACCTTTGAAACATATTGATTTTTAATGAATTATAATTTGAATGCTTAGTACTTACACTCTTTTTTGAAACTTAAAACACCTATAAAGAATACTCTCGTAAACCATCTTTGTCAAGTATATGGGTTACTAAAGTATCCGGTTTTACTGAATTAGAATCCAATGTTGTAGCGGATAAAGCCCATTGTTCTAGTTCAATAACATCCAATTCCTTATTCGTATGTAAGGTCATTAATGTTTCACCCTGAGAAAGAAAATCTCCACATTGTTTGTGAAGCTTTATACCCGCCAACGGATCAACATCATCCTCTTTTTTAATGCGACCAGCTCCTAAATGGACACTTAAACTTCCTAAGGTATATGCGTCTAGTTGTTGAAGAAAACCCGAAGATTTGCTTGTAATCGAAATTTGATGTGTAGACTCCTCCCTTAACTCTGGGTGATCAATAATTGACACATCACCACCCTGAGCATCCACTATTTCTCTGAATTTGGATAAGGCTTGTCCATTTTCAAGGGAATGAAATCCTTTGGCATAGCCTTCTTCTATGCTTTTTGCCTCTCCAGCGAGAAATAACATCGCTCCGCCAAGTAGGCAACTTAGCTGCTGGGTATCTTTTGGCCCTTTACCATTCAAAACTTCAATGGATTCCTTAACTTCCAACCAATTACCTATTGCTTTTCCTGTTGGCCGATTCATATTGGTAATAAAGGCCAGCGTATTTTTTTCAAACCCTAAACCAATATCTACAAGTGTTTGAGCCAATTTTATAGCCTCTTCTTGAGTTTTCATAAAGGCTCCAGTACCAAATTTAACGTCTAAGACTAGGGCGTCTATTCCTTCGGCTAACTTTTTACTCATAATACTACCGGCAATGAGCGGAATGGATTCAACAGTAGCCGTAACATCGCGTAAGGCATACATTTTTTTGTCGGCAGGTGCCATCTCTTTGGTTTGTCCGGCTAGGACTAATCCATGCTTTTCAACTAGATATTGATAGGTGTTCATATCAACATTTACATTGAACCCAGGTATAGATTCCAATTTATCTAAGGTACCCCCCGTATGACCTAAACCTCGACCTGAAACCATGGGCACACTTACTCCATAACTAGCAACCATAGGTGCCAGTATAAGTGATAGTTTATCTCCCACGCCACCTGTGGAGTGTTTATCTACTTTGATCCCTGGTATGTGCGATAAATCCAATACTGTACCAGAGTGTAACATGATATCGGTAAGATGTGAAGATTCATCCTCATTCAGCCCGTTTAAAAAGCAGGCCATTAAAAAAGCACTCATTTGATAATCAGCCAAATAACCCTGAACATAACCATCAACTAAATGCTTTAATTCATTGTAGGTTAATATTTTAGAATCTCTTTTTTTCTTTATTATCTCAATGTATTGAAAGGCCATGCTGATTAAATTTTCCCATTGTTTAGCATCAAAAGTAGTTAAGCTATACCTTTAATTCTAATTTATATCTAATTCGTTTCGAGTTGAAACTACTTGCGGATAAACACATCTATTTTCTAGAGGAATTACTGCCCAGAGAGGTGGAACTCTTTTATTACGATAGCGAGCATGGAATTCCGGATCTTAAAGGAATGGATGCTTGGCTCCTGAGAACCGTAACAAAAGTAACCCCCCAGACCTTAGTTTCAGTGCCGAAGAGCCTAAAATATGTAGGATCTGCATCGGCTGGTTTTGACCATGTGGATATAGAATATCTTTCTGCACTAAATATTGGATTTGAGCACTCTCCTGGGTGCAATGCCAACGCTGTCGCTGAGTACGTAGTTACGGGAATAATTAGTTGGTTGGAGCATCAGCAATTGAACCTTTCTGAAATAAAAGTTGGCATTATAGGCATGGGACATACAGGGGGCGCTCTTGCCAAACTCCTCGAGAAAATTGGAATTCAGTACATCACGTATGATCCTCCAAAATCTCTGCGCGATCCAGCCTTTAAATCATGCCGAATTGAAGCACTAGTAGAATGCGATATTCTAAGTTTACATGTGCCATATACCAGAGATATAGCGCATGCTACACATCATTTAATTCCTGACATTTTGTCTTTAAGCTCGAAAAACAAGCTCTTGATAAACGCATCGAGAGGAGGTGTTATAAAAGAGTCTTATTTATTGAGCAATAATGTTTTAAAAAGATTAGTTAAAAATAAATTTAACTATATAATTGATGTTTGGGAAGGTGAACCACACCCAAATTCTAGAGTGGTTGATCACGCATTTTTAGCGAGTCCCCATATAGCTGGTTATTCAAAACAAGCTAAATTTGAGGCTACAAGGGTCGTTTTAGCCAAGATTTTAAGTCATTTCAACCTCTCCTGTAAACAAGTATCCGTGGAAATCATTGAGAATAAAACTACTGAACCTTTCAGCCTGTCGCCGAATACAGATTATAAAGAGGTTGTAAATGTAAAATTTAACACATTATCTTTAAGCAAGTTACACGGTTTGCATGACTATGATTATGAGATCCGAAACCTATCCAAGCATCAAAATGATATGAGTCGTGATGATTACGGCAGCTCATTTCAAGAGCTCCGCAATAAGTTGTCCTTACGTAATGAATTTAGAGTTACCCCCTTACCTAATAAGGTCCCGAAAAAATACTCGCCATTATTCCTATCGAGTTCAAATCCCGAATAACATCCGAGCGTTCTCAGAGGTCTGTTGGATCACCTGTTCCGGCGACTGGTCTTTAACAAGGGAGAGTTTCTCGACAATATAGGACAAATATGAAGGCTCATTGCGCTTACCGCGAAACGGCGTAGGGGTTAAATATGGGGAATCTGTTTCAAGAATAAGTGACGCTAAGGGAAGGTTAGCCACCACTTCTGCTACCCCAGCGTTCTTAAATGTGATTACGCCCCCTATCCCGAGATGCAAACCTAATGCTATAGCTTTTTTTCCTTCTTCTAAACTACCATTAAAGCAGTGCCAAACCCCTCGTAAGTTGCCATCTTGATGGGCTTCAATAATCTCTAGAAGATCAGCAGTACTCTCTCTATTATGTAGCACAATAGGCTTACCTAGAGCCTTTGCGGCAAGTATATGATGCTCTAAACTACGTTTTTGGTCATCAACAATCTAAACCCGTCTCTCCAATAGCTACAATATCTTTCCTCGATCCCACTTCAAGAAGCATATTATAGAGTCTATCTAGCCACAAATGATCCTTTTCTGCAAGAGTTGAAACATCACAGGGATGAATACCCACCATAGGATGTAAACACGGGAATTGAATTTGTCCTGAAAAACGAGTAATCAAGGCATCCATTTTTTCTACCGACGAAGTATCTATTCCAGGCATGAGTATGTGTTTAATTCCACACTCTAAAGCTCTGTCTATGATGAGCTGAATATCATCTGAAAAATCTTCTAAAAATATATGTGCGTGAGTATCTATCATAGGCTATATTGGGATTGTTAAACTAGGATTAAATATACTA